>JASLJO010000134.1 GCA_030152505.1 Solirubrobacterales bacterium
CTGGGACCCCCTGTGGAGGGCGGCCATGGCCTGCTCGCGGGTGGCGACGAAGGCGGGGTCGGTGACGGCGGCGTCGCGGTCGGGCGCCCGCGGCGCCGGTGCGCTCAATTCCTCGACCACCCGCCCCGGCCGGGACGAGAGCACGGCGATCCGGTCGGCCAGGTAGAGAGCCTCCTCGACGTCGTGGCTGACGAGGACGACGGTGCGCGGCTCGGCTTCGAGGGCCCCTGCCAGCCAGCCCTGCATCTCGGCGCGGGTGATCGCGTCGAGCGAGGCGAAGGGCTCGTCCAGCGCCAGCACCGGCTTGTCAGCGACGAGGGTGCGCAGGAAGGCGACCCGCTGGCGCATCCCCCCGGACAGCTCGGCGGGACGCGCATGCTCGAACCCGGCGAGGCCAAAGCGCTCGAAGAGCTGTCTCGCCTCGGCCCGCGCGGCACCGCGGCGGGCACCGCGATTGCGCAGGGCAAGTGCCGCGTTGTCGATTGCGCTGAGCCAGGGCAGCAGCAGGTCGCGCTGCGGCATGAAGGCACAGTGAGCGAGGCGCTCCGTCGCCCCCTTTCCGCCCCCGACCTCGATCTCGCCGCCGCTCGGTTCCCGCAGGCCGGCCACCAGCTCGAGCAGGGTTGACTTGCCGCAGCCCGAAGGACCGACCAGGCCGAGCACGCCGTTCGCGGGCACGTCCAGGTCGAGCTGGTCGATCGCCGCCAGCTCGCCATAGGAATGGGAAATGGCCCTGATCGAGACCACAGCTTGGTATCCTCCCGCAATCCGCGCTTCTGACTAAAAAGGTCAGGAAAGTCGATAACCAACCTCGCGGAGAATCACAGTGGACCCGGCAATCATCGTCTTCGGACTCGGCATCGGCATCCTCGTCGGCATGACCGGCATGGGTGGCGGCTCGCTGATGACGCCGCTGCTGATCCTGATCTTCGGCATCCAGCCGACGACGGCGATCGGCACCGACATCTTCTACTCCGCCGTCACCAAGACGGTCGGAGGCTGGCGCCATCTGCGGATGAAGACCGTGAACATGGAGCTGGTCAAGTGGCTGGCGCTCGGCAGCGTCCCAGCCGCGATCGGCGGGGTGGCACTCGTCTCGGTGATCGAGAAGCACGTCGGCGAAGACCGACTCGACTCGCTCGTCTACGCGGTCCTCGGCGGCACCCTGCTGATGGTCGGCATCATCACCCTGGCGCGGGCGCTGATCCTGCGCAACCTGGTCGACGAGCGCGACCGCTTCGAGGTCGAGCGGCGCCACAAGGTCGCCGCGGTCCTGATCGGTGCCACCACCGGCTTCGTTATCGGCATCACCTCGGCCGGCTCGGGCACCGTGATCGCCATCCTGCTGATCGCCGTCTACCGCCTGGCGCCGAGGAAAGTCGTGGGCACCGACGTCTTCCACGCCGCCGTGCTGCTCTGGGCTGCCGGCATCGCCCACTGGGTCGGCGGCAACGTCGACTTCACCCTCGCCGGCAACATCCTGATCGGCTCGATCCCGGGGGTCGTCATCGGCGCCGCCCTGTCGGGCAAGGCGCCGCAGGGCTTCATCCGCATGGCGCTCGGCGTGGTCCTGGTCGGCTCGGGGATCGTCACGATCCAGAAGGGCGACCCGAACGTCTGGCCGATCGCGGCAGCTGTTGCCGCGGTGGGGCTCGGCGCGATCCTCGCGGCACCCCGCATCCTCCACCGCCGCCGCGAGCGAGAAGCAGCAGCTCTTGCGCTCGAATCCGCTGGCTGATCGCGTGCCAGTCACCCTGATTAACTAGCTGCATGCGTGTTTCAGCCAAGGCTGACTACGCCGTCCGGGCTGCCGCCGAGCTGGCGGCCGGTGGCGACGAACCCGTCAAGGGCGAGCGCCTCGCCGAGGCGCAGGACATCCCCCTGCAGTTCCTCGAGCACATTCTGCTCGAGCTCAAGCATCACGGCATCGTCCGCGCCCGCCGCGGCGCCAAGGGCGGCTACTGGCTGGCCAAGCCCGCCGACACGGTGACCATCGCCGACGTGGTCCGCGCGGTCGAGGGGCCGATCGCTCACGTCCAGTCGGCCCCGCCGGAGTCGATCGAGTACCGCGGCAACGCCGAGCATCTGCAGGAGGTCTGGATCGCCGTCCGCGCCAACCTGCGCGCGGTGCTCGAGCACGTCACCCTCGCCGACCTCGTCAGCGGCGAGCTGCCGTCGGTGGTCGAGGATCTCGCCGCGACGCCCGACGCCTGGGCGCCGCGCTAGCTCAGGGTTTCAACCGGAACGGCGGGTACTGGTCGGTGACCAGGGCAGCCGCGTATCCGTAGACCCGGTTGCTCCACCGGAGCACCCCCTCGACGAAGCCGAAGATGCCGCGCGGGTAGCGGCCGGTGAAGAGAATCGCGAACCAGGCGCCGATCAGAGCGAAGAAAACGCCGATGTAGAGGAAGAAGAGGACGACGTAGTGGGGGATGGCGAGCAGCCACTTGACCAGCGGCAGACCTCGCTCCAAGCGCTCGGCATCGGGGTAGGGGAAGTCGAGGTGCACGGCCTGGTGCTCGTCGGTCGAGGGGTATTCGTCGTCCATCAGCGAGAGATAGACGCTGATCCTGTTGCTGAAGCGCATGAGTTCGAGGTTCCAGTCGAACCACCAGCGCGGATATTTCTTCCTGAAGAGGATCATCAGCACGGTCGGGAAGACGACCAGGCTGCCGGTGATGACGATGAACTCGGAGCCGTAGCTGCTGGCGCTCGACCCCGGCAGCAGGGCGGCGACGATTGCGATTGGGATCACGGTGAAGATGCGGAAGAACGTCGTCAGCCGGTTGAGGCTCCGCTCGGGATAGTCGACCGAGAACGTAACCGGGTATGGCGATGGCTCCATGCTCTGCTCCTCTCGGGACGAGTTGCGCCGCGATCATCGCGCACCCGGCGGCGGAACAGCCGCCGTCAGCCCCGCCGCCAGACGGGGCGCACAGCCTGCTGCTTGAAGCCGGCGCGGACGAGGTTGCGTGCGGCGGGGGAGGGGCCGTTTCGATCCCCCGGCGACTCGTCGGTTTCGGCGCAGATGGTGTGGCAGTTGGCGGCGTCGGCGTCGGCGATGCGACGGCGCAGGAGGGCCAGGTGGGCGCCCTTGCCGCGGGCGCCGGCCGCGGTGGCGGCGAAGTCTAGGAACGCGACCTCCCAGTGGCGCAGCATCGACGCGCTTGCGATCGGGACTTCCCTCTCATCGAGCGCGACGTAGCAGCGCCAGTGGTCTCGCCCAGGCAGGCAGTCGAAGAAGCCGTCGGCCATCAGGTCCAGGTCGAGCGCCCTGCCGGGGAAGTCGCTGAATCCTTCGGTGAACTCGGTCACCTCCACGACCTCGATCCCGGGCGGCTCGGGAAAATCGGGCGGCGCCGCCTCGCGGACGAAGCGCACGCGGTGATCGCCTCGCTGGTAGCCGCGCCGGTTGAGGACGTCCTCGGCCGCGGCCGCTCCGCCGCGGTCTGGGCTGACCGGGATGCGGCAGTCGACGTCGACCGACTCCACCCAGTCGAGTGCCGCCTCCAGGTGGCCGCCCTCGACCGCGCCGGGCTCAGCGGCGCCGAGTACCGGG
>JASLJO010000158.1 GCA_030152505.1 Solirubrobacterales bacterium
ATCTGGTCGAGCTCCTCAGGGGTCTTGCGGATGATCATGCGATACACGCTAGTCGGCTTCCGGCGGTGCTCGACGCAGGCTAGACGGCCTCGTCCTGCTCCAGGCGCATCGTCGCCAGGGTGCGGCGAATCTCCTCCGCGACCTCGTCCGGGCTCGATTCGCCGCCGATCCGCCGCAGCACGCTGCGGTGGTCGTAGTACTCGATCAGCGGCTCGGTCTTCTCGTGGTAGGTCTCGAGCCGCTTGCGGATCACCTCCGGCTTGTCGTCGTCGCGGACGATCAGCTCGGAGCCGTCGAGGTCGCAGACGCCTGCCTGCTTGGGCGGGTTGAACTCGACGTGGAAGACGTGGCCGTTGGCCTCGCAGGTGCGGCGCCCGCCGAGCATCCGCATGACCTCCTCATCGCCGGCGTCGATCAGCAGCACCGCTGTCAGGTCGCGGCCGAGCTCACCGAGCTTCGCGGCCAGCGCCTCCGCCTGAGGCACGGTGCGGGGGAAGCCGTCGAGGATGAAGCCGTCGGCCGCCTCCGCCGAGTCGATCCGCTCGGCGATCGCACCGACGATCACGTCGTCAGGCACCAGGTCGCCCCGGTCCATGTACTCCTTTGCCGCCTTGCCGAGGTCCGTTTCATCCCGAACCGCAGCCCTCAAGATGTCCCCCGTTGCCCAATAAGGCAACTGCAGGTCTTCCTGGAGCCTCTCCCCCTGCGTGCCCTTCCCCGATCCCGGCGGGCCCAGAAGTACGAGATTCAACTGATCCATGGAATTTGAAATTGGTCTGAGGGCGCGAAAATCAAGCAGGTCGGGGGATGCAGGGAGGGCGACGAGGGGAGCGCACTCTAGTGCGTGACCCGAGGAGACCGACCGAAGACCCCGAGATGCGCAGATTTGCAGCGTCCTCAGCCTATTTCAAGAAACCCTCGTAGTTGCGCATCATCAGCTGAGCCTCCAATTGCTTGACCGTATCGAGAGCCACGCCGATGACGATCAGGATCGAGGTGCCACCGAAGTAGAAGTTCGCCGAGGTCTGGCTGAAGAGAATCGTCGGCAGGGCCGCCACCGCGCCGAGGTAGAGGGCACCGGGGAAGGTGAGGCGGGAGAGGATGCGGTCGAGATACTCGGCCGTCGGCCGACCGGGACGCACCCCCGGGATGAAGCCGCCGTATTTCTTCAGGTTGTCTGCCTGGTCAACCGGGTTGAAGGTGACCGCCGTGTAGAAGTAGGTGAAGATGACGATGAAGAAGACCTCGCCGGCGACGTAGGCCCAGCCGTTGGGGCTGAAGAAGGCAGCGAAGTCGAGCGCCGCCGGCGTGTTCAACAACTGGCCGATCGTCGGCGGGAAGGCCATGATCGAGGCGGCGAAGATGACCGGGATGACGCCCGCCATGTTGACCCGCAGCGGCAGGTAGGTCGAGCCGCCGGAGGTCATTCTGCGGCCGACCATCCGTTTCGCGTACTGGACCGGGATCCGCCGCTGCCCCTCCTGGACGAAGACGATCGCCACGATCACCGCCAGGGCGACGAACGGCATCATCACGACGAAGACCTGGTCCGGGTTCGTCCACCAGGTGGTGAGCCCACCGGGCAGCCCGGAGACGATCGAGGCGAAGATCATCAGCGAGATGCCGTTGCCGATGCCGCGCTGGGTGATCAGCTCGCCGAGCCACATCAACAGGGTGCAGCCGGCGGTCAGGGAAATCACGATCAGGAGGATCTTGGGGCCGCTGAGCGTACCGAGGAAGTTGTTGCCGGCCTGGCTGCCGAAGGAGCGGAAGAGGAAGACGTAGCCGAAGGACTGCGCGAAGGCGAGCCCGACGGTGAGGTAGCGCGTGTACTGGGTGATCTTCTGCTGCCCCACTTCGCCTTCTTTCTGCAGTTTCTCCAGCGAGGGCACGACCACGGTGAGGAGCTGCAGGATGATCGAGGCGGTGATGTAGGGCATGATCCCCAGCGCGAACAGCGAGAGGCGTGAGAGCCCGCCGCCCGAGAACTGGTTGAGGAAGTTGAGGATGTTGCCGCCGCCGAAGTTGCTCTCGAGTTCCTTTACGGCATTGATGTCGACACCGGGCGCCGGGATGTAGGCGCCGAGGCGGTAGAGCAGCAGCATCGCCGCGGTGAACGCAAGCTTCCTGCGAATCTCCGCAACGGCGAAAGCGTTCGCAATAGTCCTGAGCATTACGGCTCCAGAGTGTGACAGGAACCGCCGGCCGCCTCGATCTTCTCCTTGGCAGCAGCACTGAAAGCATGGGCATGGACGGCGAGCTTCTTCGAGATTTCGCCCCGAGCGAGGATCTTGACCGGATCTGAGCGCTTGGCCAGGCCCCTGTCCTTCAGTGCCGCCAGGTTGACCTCGGCGCCGGCGTCGAAGCGCTCCTCGAGGTCGCCGACGTTGACCGGTTGCGTCCGGGTGCGGAAGTTCTCAAATGGCATCGACTGCTTTTTGTGCGGGCCGCGCAGCTTTCGCATCCGCATGTGGATCGGGTTCTGCCCGCCCTCGTAGCCGGCCTTCTTCTTCGACCCCGAGCGCGAGCCATACCCCTTCTGCCCGCGGCCGGAGGTCTTCCCCAGTCCGCTTCCCTCACCACGGCCAAGCCGCTTGCGCGGCCTCCGCGAGCCCGGCTTGGGCCGCAAATTGTGCAGCCCGATCTCCTCCGAACGCTCACTCGGAGCGTCGCCTTTGGCTTTTGCGGCCTTCTCAGCCACCGTCGACCTCGACCAGATGCGAGACCACCTTCAGCTGGCCCTGAAGCTGCGGCGAGTCTTTCCGCTCGACGGACCTGTTGATCCTTCCCAGCCCCAGCGCCGCAAGCGTCGCTTTCTGACTCGGGTTGGAGCCGTTCGCTGATCGAACCTGCTTGATCCTGACCCCGCTCACGACTCCTCAGCTTTCTCGGCCGGAGCCTCCTCAGCTTTGGGCTCCTCGGCCGGGGCGCTCGTCTCAGCCGCCGGGGCCTGCGCCTCTTCGGCCGGGGCGGTCGCCTCAGCGGCCTGGCCCTGCGACTCCCCAGCCGCATCACCCGCGGGTGGCGTGGGCTCGGGGGGGCCGGCCTGGCCCCCGCCCGCAGGCTCCCCCGAGTCCACGACGGGCCCCGCGGTTGAACCGTTGGTCTTTTGCACTCCAAGCACTTGAGCGACGGTGAGGCCACGAAGCTCTGCGACCTCCTCGGGCCGACGCAGCCGGACCAGCCCGTCCATCGTCGCCTTGACCAGGTTGATCGGGTTCTGCGTGCCGATGCTCTTGGTCAGCACGTCGCGCACCCCACCGAGCTCGAGCACCGCCCGCACGCCGCCGCCGGCGATCACGCCGGTACCGGG
>JASLJO010000180.1 GCA_030152505.1 Solirubrobacterales bacterium
CCGTCGAAGGCCTGCGGCGAGGTCACCTCGTGGACCAGGTGCAGGTCGATGTAGAGCAGGCCGTCGGAGACCTCGTGCTCGCTCCAGATCTTGTCGAACATCGTGCTTGGCATCGCTAGCTCCTCCTCAGCCCGGCGGCGATCACGGCGAGGAAGCGTGCCTGCTCCTCGCCTTCGTTCTCGAAGTGATGGGGAAGGTCGGCATCGAAGGTGACGCTGTCCCCGGTGCGCAGCTCGTGGCGGGTCCCGTCGACGATCAAAGCGACGACGCCGGTCAGGACCACGGCGGTCTCACGGCTGCCGGGCTCGTGCATCGGCGGGTCGTCGGGACCGCCGGTCGTCGCGCCCGCTTTCAGCGTGTGCAGCGAGACGTCGGCGCGCTGGCCCGGCAGGGGTGGCGTCAGCTCCTCGAAGCTGTGGCCGCCGCGCTCGTAGCGGCGCCGCTCGCCCGCACGGCTGACCGAGACGTGCTCGCCCTCGTCCAATCTCAAGAGCTGGGAGAGGGTCAACTCCAGGCCGGCGGCGATTTTTTCCGCCACTACCAGCGTCGGGCTGGTCTCCCCCCGCTCCACCTGAGAAAGCATCGGCGCGCTGACCCCGCTGCGCTCTGCCAGGTCGCGCAACGAAAGCCCCATAGCCTCGCGTAGGGCCTTGATCCGCCCGCCGACAGCCGTCCCCCCTGGCGCGACCCCCCTCTTCTTCGCAGCTACTTGGCTCATTACGTCCGTACGTTATCACGTACGCAATGGGAATTGGACTCCGTGAATTTGCTACTACCCGCCTATCTGGCGGGTAAGTGCAAGTTCACTGGGGGAGGCGACGAAGATCGGCCAGGAGCGAGGCGGGGTCGTCCAGTTGGCGCCAGGTCACGCGGATCACCCGCCAACCGGCGACCTGCAGTCGGCGATCGCGTTCGCGGTCTGACTCGAACGCAACGCGGGTTCGATGCGCTTTACCGCCGTCCAGCTCGACGATCAGGCGTTGATCTCGCCAAAGACAGTCGGCTTCGATTTTGGATCCGCCGATGTCGAGCAGGGCATTCAGCGCCGGTTGCGGCAGGTCGGTGCGAGCGAGAAAGGATGCGAAACTGACCTCGAGCCTGCTACGGATTCGGCCTCGTGGCCCGCGGCCAAGCCGGCGGAGGCAGGTCTTGATCGTGACCGCGCCTCGCTGCCCGGGATGTCGCTCCAGCAGGCACTCGAGACGTCGGAGCCGAAACCGATGCAGGTATTCGGCCTCCCGGATCGCTGCCTCCAAGCCTTCGTCGGAGATCTCGACGGCAGCGTCGAAGAGGGTTCGAGCAAGCGTTGTGACGGGAACCCCCTTCCGCACGGTTACTTCATCTGCGGCAAGTTGCAAGTAGTGTCGTCGCACCGCGGGCGGCGATCGGGTGGAGCGCGGCGCCGAGACATCGATTCGGGAACGACCTGTCTCTCGCCTGATGCCCCAGAGATTCGCCGCGGAGATGTGGCTCAGAACGGCTCCCTCTCCCACCCTCAGAACCGCGGCGAGCCATCGTCCCTCTCTAGGGATGAGCCCATGGCCAAAGGCGTACACCCCGTGATGCAGTCAATAAAGCCGGCCGCTGCGCAGCCGCGCATCGATTGCGTCTTCTCCAAGGCCCAGCTCAAGCAACTGCGCCCGCGTGACGACCCCATGCTGCCGCCGTGCGAGGGAGCCAATCTCCCGGTCGGACGGGTGAGTTTGCGCTTTCCCGCCTATATGGCGGGTAACAGCAAGTTCACCTGCTTGGGGTGGCGGCATGGCCGGGACGGTGGCAGGCACAGGCGCGCGGGTGACGCGCCGGGTGTGGCTTTTGTGTGACGGCCGCGTGTGGGCTACGGACCGGGGGTGCGCTCGACCGCGGCGTCGGCGGTGGCCGCCTCTGCCTCGCGGATCGCGGCGCCCTCGAGCGCATTCGACAGCGCTCGCACGTAGGCGCGGGCCGAGGCCTCGAGGATGTCGGTGGCGACGCCCTGGCCGGTGGCCAGGCGGTCGGCGGTGCGCAGCATCACCGTGACCTGACCGAGGGCGTCCTCCCCCCCGGTCACCGCCTCGACCGTGTACTGGCGCAGCTCGCACTCGGTGTCGGTCGCCTTCTGGATCGCGCGGAAGATCGCGTCGACCGGGCCGTCGCCATCCGATTCGCCGACCGACTCCTCGCCGGATGGCAGCGTGACCGCGACCTTGGCCAGCGGTTCGCGCCGCGATCCCGCCTCGACCTCGAACCAGGCGAGCTCGTGGGCGTCGGCGCGCTCGCGCATCTCGTCGGAGACGATCGCCTCAAGATCGAGCGCGGTGACCTGCTTCTTGCGGTCGGCGATCTCCTTGAAGCGCTTGAAGGCGGCGTTGAGCGCGTTGCCCTCGATCTTGAAGCCGAGCTGCTCGAGAGCATCGCGCAGGGCGTGGCGTCCTGAGTGCTTGCCCAGCACGATCGAGTTCGACTCCAGGCCAACTTCGGTCGCGTCCATGATCTCGTAGGTGGTGCGCTCCTTCAGCACGCCGTCCTGGTGGATGCCGGACTCGTGCGCGAAGGCGTTGCGCCCGACGACCGCCTTGTTGGGTTGGATCGGGTAGCCGGTGAGGCGCGAGACCATGCGGCTGGTGCGGGCCAGCTCACGGCTGTTGAGGCCGGTCGTGAGCCCGTGCACGTCCTCCCTGGTCTTGACAAGCATCACGATCTCCTCCAGCGAGCAGTTGCCCGCCCGCTCGCCGATCCCGTTGACGGCGCACTCGACCTGGCGGGCGCCGGCCAGGACACCGGCGTAGGAGTTGGCGACCGCCAGCCCCAGGTCGTCGTGACAGTGGACCGAGGTCTCGACCTCGCGCAGGCCGGGCACCAGCTCGTAGAGGCGGCGGAAGTAGTCCGCGTACTCCTCCGGCGTGGTGTAGCCGACGGTGTCGGGGATGTTGACGACGGTGGCACCCTCCTCGACCGCGATCGCGCAGACCTCGGCGGTGAACTCGATGTCGGCCCGAGTCGCGTCCATCGGCGAGAACTCGACGTCCTCGCAATAGGACCTGGCGAGCGTCACCGCCGCCCGCGCCTGGCCTTCTACGTCCTCGCGCGTGGTC
>JASLJO010000205.1 GCA_030152505.1 Solirubrobacterales bacterium
TCTGGGAGTCGGTGGCGCGATCGTCATGCAGTCCGATGCCGAGGACGAGTACCGCGAGACCCTGCTGAAGGCGCGCGCGCCGATGCAGGCGATCGATCCCGGTGTCGACCCGGCCGCGGCGCTGGAGGATGCCGGTGCGGGAACATCGCAGGAGCATGCGTGACCCTGGAGGTCGGCTGGGTCGATACGCATGAGTGCTTCGAGGCGCTGGCGGGGGAGTGGGAGGAGATCGTGCCGGCCGATTCGCGCCCGTTCATCCTGCATTGCTGGCATGCCGCCTGGCTGGAGGCCTTCGCCGGCGACCGAGAGCTCGCCGTCTGCACAGTGCGCAACGGCGGCGAGCTGAAGGGCGTGCTGCCGCTGCTGCGCGACGGCCGCCATTTGGAAGCCGCCAACGTCCATTCCTGCATCTACCGCCCGGTCGCCAGGGAGCCCCAGGCGGTCGAGGCACTGGCCCGGGAGGCCTTGGCGGGGACGTCGAGCATGAGGCTGAACGAGCTGCCCGACGGGGACGCGCGGGTCGAGCGCTTCGCGGCGGCGGCGCGCAGCGCCGGCATGTCGGTGCTGTTGGAGCGGACGACCGTGTCGCCGATCGTCGATACGGATGGCGACCCGGACGCCTGGGTCGAGCGGGCAAATACCAGCTGGATCAAGCGGGTGCGGCGCTACCGGCGCAAAATGAACAGGGACCACGAGATGAAATCGGAATTCTTCGCCGTGCCGGACGACCTCGAGGCCGAGCTCAACGCCTGCTTTGCCCTCGAGGCGAGCGGCTGGAAGGGCGAGGCCGGTACGGCGATCGTCTCCCGCCCCGAGACCGAGGCCTTCTACCGCAGGGTCGCCGCTTCCTTCCACGCGCGCGGGGAGCTGAAATTCAACCGGATCCTGCTCGACGGTGAGATGGCCGCCTTCAACATCTGCATCGAGTACCGCGGCCGGCTCTATGCGCTCAAGACCGCTTACGACGAGCGCTTCCGCCGAATCGCGCCGGGCCTCGTACTGCAGGTCTCGCTCGTCGAGGCCTGCTTCGAGCGCGGTCTCGATGCCTACGAGATCCTCGGCGGAGAGGCCGAGTGGAAGCGAAACATCGCAACCACGCAACGGACCCACTCGACTCTCCGCGTCTACCGGCCCACGCCCGCGGGGCTGGCCAGATACGGCTACCGGACGATGCTACGGCCGCGACTCAAACGGGCGCGCGATCGTCTCCGCGAGATGACCCGATGAGCTTTACGGTCGAGTGGGTGGGGGAGGCGGATCGCTTCGCCGAGCTCGCCGAGGAGTGGGACGCGCTTCTACCCGCCGACTCCCGCCCCTTCGATCTGCACTGCTGGTACGCGGCCTGGTGGGCGGCTTTCGGCGACCGGCAGGGGCTGGCGATCTGCACAGTGCGCGATCAGGACGGCGGGCTCGCGGGCGCGTTTCCACTGCAGCGGCGCGGGCGCGTGCTGGAATCGCTCGCCAACGTCCACTCCAACGCATTTCGACCGCTCGCCGCCGACCCCAGCGCGATGGAGGCCCTGGTCGCGGCGGCGCTGGCAGGGGCCGGTGGCCTGAAGCTGACCGAGCTGTGGAAAGACGACCCGTCGATCGATGCCGTTGCGGCGGGCGCGCGGGGCGCCGGCATGATCTGCCTGCTCGAGCCCGGCAGCGTCTCGCCGATCGTCGAGACCAGCGGCGACCTCGACCTCTGGGTAACCCAGGAACACTCGAGCTGGAAGAAACGCCTTCGCCGCTACCGGCGCAAGATGTTCAAGGACTTCGAGGCGAGCTTCGAGATCGTCCGCCCCGCCGCCGACCTGGAGGTGGAGCTGGCGACGGGCTTCGCCCTCGAGGCGAGCGGCTGGAAGGGCGAGGCCGGTACGGCGATCGTCTCCCGCCCCGAGACCGAGGCCTTCTACCGTGCGGTCGCGGCCGCCTTCCAGGCCCGCGGCGAGCTGCGCCTGAGCCACATCGCGCTCGACGGGACGCCCGTCGCATTCAGCTTCTGCATCGAGTACCGCGGGCGGCTCTATTCGCTCAAGGCGGGCTATGACGAGGCCTTCCGCAAACTCGTCCCCGGACTCGTATTGCAGGTCTCGATCGTCGAGGCCTGCTTCGAGCGTGGCATCGACGCCTACGAGCTGCTCGGTGAAACAACCGAGTGGAAGGCCAAGCTGGCGAGCGCGGAGCGCTCGCACCTGGTCCTGCGCGGCTACCGGCGCAACCCGGCCGGGCTCGCCAGGTATGGCTATAGGGCCACCGCCCGGCCCAGCCTGCGCCGGCTCTACCTGCGGGTCGCCCGCCGCGGCTGAGTCCTGTCAATAGGATCCGCGCCGCAACCGAAGAGGAGAATGAAGAGCAGATGAGCGAGCAGTCCTATGAGCTGACCACCGATCAGGCCGAGCGCGAGGCGTCGGGCGCGCACAGCTACGGCCGCTACCTCGAGGAGTTCGAGGTGGGCGCCGTCTACAAGCACTGGCCGGCGAAGACCGTGACCGAGGCCGACGACCACCTCTTCTGCCTGATCACGATGAATCACCACCCGCTCCATATCAACGACATCTATGCCGGTGAGTCCCAGCAGGGCCGCAACGTCGTCGTCGGGCCGCTCGTCTACTCGCTCGCCCTCGGCATGTCGGTCTCCGATGTCTCCGGCAAGGCGATCGCCAACCTGGCCACGGAAGAGCTCAGCCACCCCAACCCGGTCTTCCACGGCGACACCCTCTTCTGCGAGACCGAGGTGCTTGACGTCAAGCCCTCCAAGACGAAGCCCGATCGCGGCATCGTCAAGGTCCACACGCGCGTGCTCAACCAGGACGGCGTCCTCGTCGCCGAGTTCAAGCGCTTGGTCCTCGTCCCCCGCCGCGAACCGGGCGAGTAGCGCTGCCCCGGTCTAGAGCCGGACGATGTTGCCCGCCTCGATGCCGCGGGTGACACCGCGGAAATCGACGACGAGCGGTGCGGTGGCGACGACGTCCTCGTAGTCGACCTCCGGATGGGCGGTGACGACCGCGACGACGTCGGCCTCGCGCAGGCCCTCGGCGAGGTCGGTCGAGGAGAGTCCCTGTTCGCTCAGCTCGGGGACGTGCGGGTCGTGGTAGGCGACCTCGCCGCCCAGCTCCTTCAGCTGCTGGACGATCTTCAGCGAGGGCGACTCGCGGATGTCGCCGATACCGGCCTTGTAGCTGATGCCGAGGATGAGGATGTTGGAGCCCCGTACCGCCTTGCCGGCGTCGTTGAGGGCGCGCTGGATGCGTTCGACGCAGAAGACCGGCTGGGCCTGGTTGACCTTGCCCGCCAGCTCGATGAACTCCGGGTAGAAGTCGTGCTCGCGCGCCTTGAAGGCGAGGTAGAAGGGGTCGACCGGCAGGCAGTGGCCGCCCATGCCGGGCCCCGGATCGAAGCGCATGAAGCCGAAGGGCTTGGTCGCGGCGGCGTCGACCACCTCCCAGACGTCGATCCCGAGCCGGTCGCAGAGCTGGGCCAGCTCGTTGACCAGGGCGATGTTGACCGAGCGGAAGATGTTCTCCAGGAGCTTCGCCAGCTCGGCCGTCTCGGGGCTGGAGAGGACCACGACCTGGTCGCAGATCAGCTCGTAGAGCTCGCGGGCACGCTCGGTGCTGGCCTCGGTCAGGCCGCCGACGAGCTTCGGCGTGGTA
>JASLJO010000227.1 GCA_030152505.1 Solirubrobacterales bacterium
AGGCTTACGGGACGCACCTGGCGGCTGGCGTCACGCCCGGCAAGGGGGGGCAGGACGTCGAGGGGGTGCCGATCTTCGACTCGATCCGCGAGGCGGTCGAGCGGGAGGGCGCCAACACCTCGATGATCTTCGTCCCGGCCCGCTTCGCCGCACCGGCGATCGACGAGGCGATCGAGTCGGGAGTCGAGACGGTGATAGCGATCACCGAGGGGATCCCGGTGCTCGACATGCTGAGGACCTACTGGAAGGCCAAGGAGGCGGGGGTCCGCCTGATCGGCCCGAACTGCCCCGGGGTGCTTTCGCCGGGCAAGGCCAACGTCGGCATCATCCCCGCCCAGTTCTTCGACCCCGGCAAGATCGGCGTCGTCTCCAAGTCGGGCACGCTTACCTACCAGATCGGTAACGAGCTGAAGCAGGCGGGAGAGGGCAACTCCTCGATCGTCGGCATCGGCGGCGACCCGATCATCGGCTCGGACTTCATCGACATCCTCGAGCTGTACGAGGCCGACCCGGAGACCGAGCTGATCGTCATGGTCGGCGAGATCGGCGGCGACGCCGAGGAGCGCGCGGCCGAGTTCATCGCCGCGAACATCGCCAAGCCCGTGGTCGCCTACATCGCTGGCTTCACCGCCCCGCCCGGCAAGCAGATGGGCCACGCTGGCGCGATCATCTCCGGTTCCTCCGGCACCGCCCAGGCGAAGAAGGAAGCGCTCGAGTCCAAGGGCGTGCGGGTGGGCGAAAGCCCGACCGAGACCGCGAAGATCGCCGTCGAAGTCCTCAGGGGGTAGAGGCGGGGCGGGGTGCCCCTCCTGCTTGCTGGATTTTCCGCACGGGGAGGCTGCGTTACTCGCTGACGGTCAAGCGGAAAATTAACGCCGCTGCGCTGGAGGGGCACCCCGCCCCGCCTTCATATACTCGGAGCAGATGGCTGACACGATTTCATTCGCAAGGGGAGCGCCGAGCGCGGACATTCTGCCTCGTGAGGCGGTAGCTGAGGCCGCGGGGCGGGCGCTTGCGGAGGACTGGGAAAAGGCGCTCTCCTATGGGACGGGGATCGGGCATCCGGGGCTCTGTCAGTGGGTCGCGGAGCGGCATGGAGGGCTCGATGCCGGGCAGGTGATGATCGCCAACGGGTCGCTGGAGGCTGGCTGGATGCTGTTCGAGCACCTGCTGGAGCCCGGCGACCGGGTGGTGGTCGAGCAGCCGACCTACGACCGTACGCTGCTGATGCTGCAGCGGCTGGGCGTGGAGCTGGTGCCGATCCGGCTCGAGGCCGACGGCCTGGACGTCGCCCAGTTGGAGGCGGCGCTCGAGCAGGGGCCGATCAAGCTGGCCCACGTCATCCCCAACTTCCACAATCCCGCCGGCTGCACGCTGTCGGCGGCGAAGCGGACGCGACTGGTCGAGCTGGCGGCCGAGCACGGCTTCTGGATCTTCGAGGACGATCCCTACCGCGAGCTGCCCTTCGAGGGCGAGGCGCTGGAGTCAATGCTGGCGATCGACTCGGCCGAGAGGGTCGTCCACGCGTCGTCTTTCTCCAAGACCGTCAGCCCTGGCGTGCGGGTCGGCTACCTGGCGGGGCCGGCGGCTGAGATCGCCAAGCTGGCCAAGCGTGCCAACGAGACCTACATCTCGCCCAACATGCTTGCCGAGTCGATCGTCCTCGAGCTCTGCGAGTCGGGCGCGCTGGACCGCAACATCGAGTTCGTCAAGGGCGCCCTGCGCGACCGCCGCGACGCCCTGGTGGGCGCCCTGCGCGAGCAGTTACCGGAGGCCGAGTTCGTCATCCCGGAGGGTGGCTATTTCCTCTGGCTCGACCTGGTGGAGGGAACCGATACTCCCGCCCTGCTGGCCGAGGCAAAGAGTGAGGGCGTCGCCTTCGTCGCCGGCCCCGACTTCATGATCGACGGAGGTCAGAACAGCCTCCGCCTCTCCTTCGCCAGCGTGCCGCCCGAGCGCATCCCCGAGGGGATTTCACGTTTGGTCAGGGCGTTGGAGAAGATCAGGGAGACGGCGAAAATCGAGACTGGCTAGGACTGAGGACAACGCCAGGCGAAGGTTTGCAGCCGTCTCAGCGGCCGTAGCGGTCCGAGGACAGCACCAGCTGCTCGGGGATCGCGGCGCGCGGCGGCGGCGCCGGGTCGGCGCGGACTGAGACCGTCTCGGCGACGCTGCGGGAGACGCGGTGAGTGCCGTCGGCCGAGGCGATTGTGATTCCCTCGTCGTCACTGCTCTCCACGGTGCCCTCGAGACCGGGCTCCAGACCGGCCTCTTTGAGGTAGTGCAGCAGCTCCTCGGCCTCGTTCTCGAAGCGCAACACGTGGACCGTGGCGCCGATCTCGACGTCGGCCAGCAGCGAGCCCGTCTCGCGTACGCCCTCGACGATCGGGTGGCCGTGCGGGCAGGTGGTCGCGTCGCCGATCGCCGCCCGCATGCGCTCCTCCAGCACCGGCGACATCGCGTGCTCGATCCGCTCCGCCTCCTCGTGCACCTCGTCCCAGGGAATGCCGAGGACGTCGGTGAGGAAGCGCTCGATCATGCGGTGGCGGCGGACGATGTGGCTGGCGTGCTCGCGGCCGGACTCGGTGAAGGCGAGCGATTTGTCGGCGTTGCGTTCGACGTAGCCGTCGTCGACCAGGCGGCCGACCATCTCGTGCACCGTGGGCGGCGAGAGCTGCATCGCACGGGCGATGTTGGCGCCGGTCATCGGCAGGCCCGCCTCCTCCAGCCAGAACATGATCTCCAGGTACTCCTGCTCGGCGACGGTCGCGGTCTCCATTGGGCCGATCTTAGCTGGCGTTCGCACCCCTCCACCCAGCGTGGGCGAGGTTTTTTTGGGGATGGGGGCCAAAACACGACCACCCGGGGCTTATGGGCGCGCCAACAGCGGCGGGACGACCCC
>JASLJO010000262.1 GCA_030152505.1 Solirubrobacterales bacterium
GAGACGAGCGGGATGTGGTCGTTGATCCAGACGCAGCCGAAGCGCAGGGCGTTGGCGACGCGCATCGCGCGGCCGACGTCGCGGGTCCAGACCGAGGAGGCGAGGCCGTAGCGGGTGCCGTTGGCCCACTCGATCGCCTTCTCCTCGTCGGAGAAGGGCTGCACGGTGATCACCGGGCCGAAGATCTCCTTCTGAACCATCTCGTCGCCCTGATCGAGGCCGGCGACGACCGCCGGCTCGAGGAAGTAGCCGGGCAGGTCGGGCTGGTTGCCGCCGGTGACGACCTCGGCATTCCCCGGCCTGCGCTCGAGAAAGCCCTCGACCCGTTCGCGCTGTCGCTGGGAGTTGAGCGGGCCGAGGGTGGTGTCGGCACTGAGCGTGTCGCCCAGCACCAGACTCTTCGCTTCGCCGGTGAGCCCGCTGACGACGTCGTCATAGACGCCCTCGGAGGCGAGCACGCGGGTCGCCGCGGTGCAATCCTGACCGGCGTTGTAGTAACCGGTGCCGGCGATCGTCTCCATCGCCATCTCCATCTCGACGTCGTCGAAGACGACCACCGGCGCCTTGCCGCCGAGCTCGAGGTGCACCCGCTTGAGCGTGTCGGCCGCCGCCTTGGCGATCCCCTTGCCGGTCGGCGGCGAACCGGTGAGGCTGACCATCTCGACATCGGGGTGGTTGACCAGCTCGACCCCGGTCGGCTCGCCGTGGCCGCCGATGACGTTGAGCACGCCCGGCGGCAGCAGGTCGGCGCACCACTCGGCGAAGAGCAGCGTGGTCATCGGCGTCGTCTCGGCCGGCTTGAGCACGACGGTGTTGCCGGCGCCGAGCGCCGGGCCGATCTTCCAGATCGCCATCATCAGCGGGTAGTTCCAGGGGGTGATCTGGCCGACGACGCCGATCGGCTCGCGGCGGATGAAGGAGGTGTGGCCCTCCATGTACTCGCCCGCGGCGCGGCCCTCGAGGCAGCGCGCCGCGCCGGCGAAGAAGCGCAGGTTGTCGGCCATCACCGACACCTCGTCCTCGAGCACGGCCTTGCGCGGCTTGCCCGCGTCGGCCGCCTCGAGGTCGGCGATCTCCTCTCCCCGCTCCTCGATCATGTCGGCGATCCGCAGCAGCGCCCGCGCCCGTTCGCCCGGCGGCGTCGCCGCCCAGCCCTCGAAGGCGCCCTTGGCGGCGGCGACCGCAGCGTCGACGTCCGCCTTGGTCGAAAGCGGCGCCTCGGCGATCGCCTCGCCCGTCGCCGGGTTGACCACGTCCTCCATCCCCCCCTCGGCCGGCTCCACCGCCTCCCCCCCAATGAAGTTCCTCAACCGGGTCTTGGTTGCAGCCGCCATCAGTCACGCACCTCCGCATGTCGGGGCCGACGGGCCGAAATGTGGACTCCGGCTCCACTTTCCGGCCCATCGGCCGAGATTTGAAGCGCCTCCTCCACGGGGACGCAGGGCATGTCGACGGCCTCAGCCACCGCCGGATGGGTGACCTGGCCGGCGGCTACGTTGACGCCGGGGCGCAGGCCGGGGTCGCGCCGGATCGCCTCCGCGACGCCGCGGTCGGCGAGTGCGATCGCGTATGGCAGGGTCGCGTTGGTGAGCGCGTGGGTCGAGGTGATCGGCACCGCGCCCGGCATGTTGGCGACGCAGTAGTGGGTGACGCCGTCGACCTCGAAGGTCGGGTCGTGGTGGGTCGTCGGCCGCGAGGTCTCGAAGCAGCCACCCTGGTCGATCGCCACGTCGACCAGGACGGCGCCCGGCTTCATCAGCCCGAGCTGCTCGCGCCGCACTACATAAGGGGCACGCGCCCCGTGCACCAGGACCGCCCCGATCACGAGGTCCGCCCGCGGCAGCATCTCCTCGACCGCCAGCGTCGTCGAGTAGACCGTCGAGCAGGAGCCGGCGAAGGCCGACTCGAGCTCCCGCAGGCGGTCGATCGACTTGTCGTAGACGAAGACGTCGGCGCCCATCCCGATCGCCACGAAGGCGGCGTTCATGCCGACCACGCCGCCGCCGATCACCATCACGTTTGCCGCCGCCACGCCGGGCACGCCGCCGAGCAGGATGCCGCGCCCGCCGAGCGGCTTCTCCAGCATGAAGGCGCCGGCCTGGGTGGCGATCTTGCCGGCGATCTCGCTCATCGGCGCCAGCAGCGGCAGCCGTCCGCGCGCGTCCTCGACCGTCTCGTAGGCGACGCAGGTGGCGCCCGAGCCGCAGAGCCCCCGGGCCTGCTCGGGATCGGGCGCGAGGTGCAGGTAGGTGAACAGCAATTGGCCCCGCCGCAGCATCTCGATCTCGGCCGCCTGCGGCTCCTTCACCTTGAGGACCATGCCCGCCTCGTTGAAGACCGTGGCCGCGTCGGGAACGATGCGGGCACCCTGCGACTCGAATTCCCTGTCGGCGATCGCGCTGCCCTCGCCGGCACCGGCCTCGATCAGGACCTCGTGGCCGTGTTCGGCCATCTCGCGCGCCCCGGCAGGGGTGATCGCGACGCGGTACTCGTCGGGCTTGATCTCCTTGGGGACTCCTACGATCACGTTCCGACCAGCTCTCTGGCCCGCAACGCGAGCCAGAACTCGATCCGGTCGTGGGCGCGCGAGAGATCGCGCCCGGTCAGCTCTTCGACCTTGCGCATGCGGTAGCGCAGGGTGTGGCGGTGGCAGTAGACCTCCCGAGCGGCGCGCTCCCACTGGCCGTTCTGCTCGATGAAGGCCTCGAGCGAGCGCAGCAGCTCGCCGCCGTACTCCTCGTCGCCGGCCTCGATCGGGCCGAGCACGCTGTCGCAGTAGAGGGCGAGCGCGTCGTCGTCCTGGATCGAGAGCAGCAGGGTGAAGGCGCCGAGGTCACGCCAGGAGGCGACGTCGGGCGTGCTGCCGTTCTCGGAGAACGCGGTCGCCTCGAGCGCGCAGCGCGCCTCGTGGAAGGAGTGGCGCAGCTCCTCCGGCGGCGCCGGACGGCTGGCGGCGGCGCGCACCGTGCCGCGCTCTTTGATCAGCGCCCGCCGGGCTTCGGAAGCGAGGTCGACCGGGTCGCGGTCGGCGGCGTCGACGACCGCGCAGAGCAGCTCACGGCTGCCGCTGGCATGCGGGGCGACGACCGCCGGACAGGCATCGGCGGCAAGCGCCCGCTCGAGCACCGGCTCGGCGGCGGCCGGGTCGTCGAGGTCGAAGACGAGCACGGCCGCCTCGTCGCCGATGCCGAAGGGCTCGAGCCGGCGGCGCAGCTCGCTCGGGTCGAGGCGCCCGCCGAGCGCGCCGGCGAGCACGTCGCCGGCCAGCCGCCGCTCCGTCTCGCGGGCGACGCGGCGGCGCATCAGCTCGAGCGCGACCACGGCCACCGCCTGCTGCAGTATCAGCCGCTCGAAGTCGCCGAGGCCGCCGGAGTCGCGGACGATCACTACCCACGCCTGCGGCGGTCCGCCGCCGGGCGAGATCACCGGATGGGCAAGTGCCCGGCCGGCGACCGACGGATGCGAAGGCACAAACGGGTGGCCGTCGCCGGAGTGGCCGAGCGCCTCCTTGCGGATGCCGCCGATCGCGTCGGCGGAGAGCTCGCGACGGAAGCCGCGGCCGGCGAGGCGCTCGCCGCGGCCGTCGA
>JASLJO010000276.1 GCA_030152505.1 Solirubrobacterales bacterium
GAGGTACCGGCGTCGGCACTCTGGGCGTCCTCGGCTGAGCCCCCTCCCGGGGGTGGCGACGTAGGGGGCACCGCCCCTGAGGAAGCTTTAGCTACCGGAAGGGGCGGTGGGTCCCCTGCGCCGACAGGACCCGCGCGCCGACTGCCCGCGCGCCACCTGATCGCATGCGACACCGACGTCGTCCTCGACGGCAAGGCTTTGGGCAAGCCCGCCGACGAGACCGAAGCACGTGAATACCTGGACCGCATGAGCGGACGAGCTCACACCGTGATGAGCGGACTGGTGGTGCTGGTCGACGGCGAGGAGCGGAGCGGGCTGGAGCGGACCACGGTGGTGTTCAAGGAGCTGGACGAGGCCGAGAAGGAGCGTTACGTGAGGTTCGGCGAGTGGCGGGGGAGGTCCGGGGGTTACGCGATCCAGACGCTGGGATCGACTCTGGTCGAGCGGGTCGAGGGAAGTGTGTCGAACGTGGTTGGGCTGCCGGTCGGCCTCCTCGCCGATCTGGCACCGGAATTGCTGAACGGCTCCGCCCCATAGGCCCGCTTTGTCCATCTGGGATGATTGCGCCGTCATTTCCTCCAAATTGCACACATGGGCATACTCGGCTACCTGACCGGTCTCGGCGGCCGCGACATGGCAGTCGATCTCGGCACCGCAAATACGTTGGTCTATGTGCGCGGCCGCGGCATCGTCCTCTCCGAGCCGTCGGTGGTGGCGATCGATTCGCGCAACGGCCAGGTGCACGCGGTCGGAGTCGAGGCAAAGCGCATGCTGGGGCGCACCCCGGGCACGATCACGGCGATCCGGCCGCTCAAGGACGGTGTGATCGCCGACTTCGACGTGACCGAACAGATGCTGCGTCACTTCATCAAGCAGGTTCACTCCAACCGCTTTGCCCACCCGCGCGTCGTCGTCTGCGTTCCCTCCGGCGTCACCGGGGTCGAGAAGCGCGCGGTCGAGGAGGCCTGCCTCTCCGCCGGCGCCCGCAAGGCTTACCTGATCGAGGAGCCGATGGCGGCCGCGATCGGGGCCGGCCTGCCCGTGGCCGAGCCGACCGGCTCGCTGATCGTCGACGTCGGCGGCGGCACCACCGAGGTCGCGGTGATCTCGCTCGGCGGCATCGTCGTCTCCCAGTCGATCCGCGTCGGCGGCGACGAGCTCGACGAGGCGATCGTCCACCACTGCAAACAGCACTACAAACTGGCAATCGGCACTCAGACCGCCGAGGAGGTCAAGCTCGAGGCGGGCTCGGCTTCACCACTGCCGGAGGAGGTCGAGGTTGAGATCCGCGGCCGCGACCTCGTCTCCGGCCTGCCGAAGACGATCACGCTCGGGTCGGCCGAGGTCCGCGAGGCGCTCGACGAGCCGATCAGCCACGTAATCGACGCGGTCAAGGACACCCTCGACCGCACCCCGCCCGAGCTCGCGGGGGACATCATGGACCGGGGCATTACCCTTGCAGGTGGGGGCGCGCTCCTGCAAGGACTCGAACAGCGCCTCCGCGACGAGTGCCAGATGCCCTGTCAGCTGGCAGAGTCGCCGCTGACGTGCGTGGCCGTCGGCTCCGGCATCTCGCTGGAGGAGTTCGAGACGATCCACCGCGCCAGCAAGATGAACTCGGGAATGGCGCGCGTTGCTTAGGCGTCGTTCACAAAAAGCGCCAAACTTAGGTCTCAGCCGTGTACCGCAAGCAAGTACGCCGCCGTAGGGCGGTCTTAGCCCTCCTCATCGTCGGCTCATTTCTGTTGCTGACGATCACCTATGGGCAGAGCTCGGGTGGCGTACAACGCAGCGTGAGCACCGTTTTCAGCCCGTTGCAGACGGTCGCCGACCGGGCGCTCAAGCCTGCCCGCGACCTGATCGACTGGTTCGACAAGACCTTCGACGCGCGTGGAGAAAACAGCCGCCTCCGCGAAGAGCTGGTCAGTGCCCGCAGGGAGGCGGTCGCCGGCCAGGAGGCGCTGTCGGAAAACACCCAGCTGCGCAAGCTCGTGGCCCTCGATCGCGGTCCCGCCCTGGCTGAATCGGCCTACGAGCCGGTCACTGGCCGCGTGATCGGGCGTTCTCCTACGGTCTGGAGCTCGACCGTGACGATCGACCTCGGCTCCGGGGACGGCGTCAAGGTCGATGACCCGGTGATCAGCGGCGACGGCCTGGCCGGCGTCGTTGCCTCGACCCAGGGCGGGTACTCTCAGGTCACCCTGATCACCGACCACGCCAGCGCCGTCTCGGCCAAGGTCCTGCCGGGCGGCGTGCAGGGCGTGGTCAAGCCCAACGTCGGCGATCCCGAAGACCTGATTCTCGACTTCATCGACTCGACCAAGCATGTGCACGGTGACCAGGCCGTGGTCACGTCAGGCTGGCGGGCGCAGGGCCTCGCCTCGCTCTTCCCGCCCGGGCTGCCGATCGGCGAAGTGACGAGCGCCCCGATCGTCGAGCAGGAGGCCAGTCAGCAGGTCCACCTGCGTCCCTATGCCGACATCGCCAACCTGGACCTGGTCCAGGTGCTGACCGGGGGTTCGCGAGGATGATCGTCACGCCGAGGATCTTCGCCCGGCTTGCCGCGATCGCGATCCTGGCGGTGCTGCTGCAGCTCTCCTTCTTTTCGCGGGTCGAGGTCCTCCACACCAGCGCCGACATCCTGCCCGCCGTGGTCGTCTCGCTCGGCTTGCTCGGGGGCAGCCTGACCGGCGCCGTGGCCGGCTTCTCGATCGGCTTCCTCGTCGACTGCCTGCTGGTCGCGCCGCTCGGCGGCTCCTCGCTCGTGCTGTTGGGAGTGGGATACCTGGCCGGCCTCTTCCGCGAGCGCTTCGACATCCACAGCGCCCTGGTGCCACCGCTGATCTGCATGGCGTCGACCCTCCTGGCGGAGGTCGGCTTCGCCGTGGTGCAGGTGATGCTCGGCGTCGATGCGCCGGTCAGCGTGCTGATCGTCCGCGACACGCTGCTGAAGAGCATCTACGCCTTCTTCTGGGCCTGGCCGATCTACTTCGGCCTGCGGCGGGCGCTGCGGTCGGCCCTGGTCGACGAACCAAAGGTGATGCGACGTCGGCAGCCGACTGTGCTGGGGGCGAGGAGGGCTTGATGTACCGGCGGTCGGACGAGCTCGGCCCGCAGATGAGCAACCGCTTGGCGCTGCGCATAGCCATCTTCGGGGGCCTCGCCCTGGCGCTCTTCGCGGTGCTCTTCTTCCGCCTCTGGTTCCTGCAGGCTCTGAACGGCGAAAAGTACCTGGCCGAAGCGAACAACAACCGCACGCGGGAGTTCCGGGTGAGCGCGCCGCGGGGCGAGATCCTCGATCGCAACGGCAGGATCATCGTCGCCAATCGAACCAGCCTGGCCCTGCAGATCAACCCACGCAAACTGCCAGCCGATGAAGGCGAACGGCGCACCGAGCTGGCCCGGCTCGCGGGCCTCATCCACACCACGCCGCACCGCCTGCGCAAGACGATCCACGAACAGCTGCTGCTGGCGCCGAGTGCGCCGGTCACGGTGCGCCGCGACGTGGGCGACTATCTCGTCTACTACCTGCAGGAGAACCAGGACCGCTTCCCGGGGATCACCGTGCAGCGGATCTTCGTCCGTCGCTACCCGCACGGCACGCTCGCCGCCCACATCCTCGGCAACGTCGGCGAGATCTCCGAAGAAGAGCTCAAGGAAACGCGCTTCCACGGCTTGCGGCCGGGAGACGAGATCGGCCAGGACGGGGTCGAGGACACCTATGACCGCTTCCTGCGTGGCCACCCCGGCCTCGAACGGATCCAGGTCGACGCCTTCGGCCAGCCGACCCGCAACGGCCGTCTTTTCTCCCAGCCGCCGGTGCCCGGCGACAACCTGAAGCTCTCGATCGACTCCTCGGTGCAGGAAGCAGGCGAAGCGGCGCTGGCCGAACGCGGCCTGCCCGGCGGCTTCATCACGATGGACGTCCACAGCGGTGAAATCCTCGGCCTCGGCTCCTTCCCGACCTTCTACCCGTCGGTCTTGACCCCGCCGATAAGCCAGGCGCAGGTGAACGCCCTCTACCGCGACCCGGTGTCGGCGCCGATCACCGACCGGGCGATCGCGGGCTACTACCCGACCGGCTCGACCTTCAAGCTCATCACCGCCCTGGCGGCGCTGGAAAGCGGTGTGATCACGCCCTCGACCTCGATCTACGACGGCGGCTCGCTGACCGTCGGCGGGCAGAGCTTCCAGAACGCCGGCGGTGCCTCCTACGGCAGCCTCACCCTGGTGCCGGCCCTGCAGGTCTCCTCCGACGTCTTCTTCTACACCCTCGGGTTGGACATGTGGGACACCGGCCAGTTGCAGCACTGGGCGCACAAACTGGGGATCGGCCGCCCGACCGGGCTCGACCTGCCGGGGGCGGTCGAAGGACTGCTGCCGACCAAACAGTGGCGCGACAAACTGGCTGCCGAAGGCGAAGCCGAAGGGCGCCCCTGGTCGGCGGGCGACAACATCCAGTTGGCGACCGGCCAGGGCGACCTTCAGACCAATCCGCTGCAGATGGCGATCGCCTATGCGACCCTGGCCAATGGCGGCACGGTCGTCACCCCCCACGTCGGCCTCGAGGTCGACGACGCCGCGGGCCGGGTGCTGCGCGAATTCGCCCCCAGACCGCGCCGTCACGTCAAGTTCAAAGCCGAAAGCGGCGAAGCGATCCTGGAAGGCCTGCACGAGGCCGCGCAGGCGCCAGGCGGCACCTCCTACGCCGTCTTCGGCGGCTTCCCGATCCCGGTCGCGGGCAAGACCGGCACGGCGCAGCGGATCGGCCACGCGGACCAGTCCTGGTACATCGTCCTCGCCCCGTACCCGAATCCCCGTATCGTGACGGCGGTGACGATCGAGGAAGGCGGCTTCGGAGCCGAATCGGCGGCCCCGGCCGCGCTGAAGATCCTGGAAGCCTATTTCGGCAAGCACAGCAGCGGCGAAAGCGGGCCCAATGGCGGGAGCCCGGGCTGATGTACGCGACCCGCACCAGACGCGCCCGGCCCGAGCCCTTCGCCCTGCGGCCCGGCATCGCCGAGCGCCTCGGCCTGCCCTACATGGACGCCGCCCTCGGCATCGCCGCCGTCGGGCTGGTTGCCTTCAGCGCCTTCGTCCTCGGCCAGGCGACCAGGCACGACGTACCCGGCGACCCCGGCTACTACGTCGACCGCCAGGTGATCTACGCCGCCCTCGGCCTGATCGGCATGTACGTGCTGGCGCGGATCGACTATTCGCGCTTCCGCGAGCTGCGGGTTGGCATCTACACCTTCCTCTGCGTCAGCGTCTCGCTCGTCTTCGTCTTCGGCGTCGCCGCGCGCGGCTCGCGACGCGCGTTCGAACTTCCCTTCTTCAGTTTCCAGCCATCGGAGCTGGGCAAGCTCCTGCTCGTTCTGGCGCTTGCCGGGTTCGTCATCGATGGCGCCCGGCGGGGCTCGCCACGGCAGCGCACGGTGCGCTACCTCTGTCTGGGCTTCGCCCCGGCTGCGCTCGTCTTCCTGCAGCCGGACCTCGGCACCTCCCTGGTGTACGGGGCAATCACCCTCGCCGTGATGTACGTGGGGGGCGTCCGTTGGACGCACTTCGCGGTGATCGGCGCCGCCCTCGCCGCCCTCGTGGCCCTAGTGCTCGTGGTCGCTCCCGCAATTGGGACGCCCGTCTTGAAGGAATACCAGCAGCAGAGGCTGACCTCCTTCCTGAATCCGAGCGCGGACCCGAGCGACGCGGGCTACCAGCAGAACCAGGCCATGATCGCCGAGGGCGCGGGTCAGTTGACCGGCCGTGGCGATCGGGCCACCCAGACGCGGCTCGACTTTGTCCCTGAGCGGCACACCGACTTCATCTTTGCGGTGATCGGTGAGCGCTACGGATTCATGGGGGCCGCATTAGTCCTATCCCTATACGCCCTGCTGATCTGGCGGGCGCTGCGGATCGTGACGCTCTCGAAGAACTCATACGGGACCCTTGTGGCAGGCGGCATCGCCGCCATGCTGCTCTTCCAGGTCTTCGTCAACGTGGGGATGAACCTCGGGATCATGCCGATCACCGGGATTCCCCTGCCGTTGATGAGCTACGGGGGGTCGTCTGTCTTGGCGACCCTCCTCGCGGTGGGAGTGCTTCAGAGCATCCACATGCAAGCGCGCCTCAGCCAGAAAGGCAGGTTCGTCTGGTGATCCCTTGAAAGGGACCCGGGCGAATGCGTACCTATCTGAACTGAGCTGAAACACATATGAAAAAAACCATCCTGGTGTCCGCCGATCGCGGCGAGACCCGTGTCGCCGTCCTCGAGTCGAAGACCAAAGGCGGCAAACGCAACGTGGCGGAGCTCTACATCGAGCGCCGCGGCCGACGCTCGATCGTCGGCAACATCTACCTCGGCAAGGTCGACAACGTCCTCGCCGGCATGGAGGCCGCCTTCGTCGACATCGGTCTCGAGCGCAACGGCTTCCTGCACGTCGACGAGATCGTCCTGCCCAACGGCGAACAGGCGCCGAGGCGCGGCCGGGGCAGTGGCCGCAAGATCACCGAGCTGATCAAATCCGGACAGGAGATCCTCGTGCAGGTCGTCAAGGATCCGCTCAAGTCGAAGGGGGCGCGCCTCTCGATGAACCTCTCGATCGCCGGCCGCTACCTGGTCTACGCGCCACAGGGCTCGGGCGTCGGCGTCAGCCGGCGGTTGAGCACCTCCGAGCGCGACCGGCTGCGCAAGATGGTCGATCGCACCTACAAGGGGCCGGGTGGGCTGATCGTCCGCACCGCCGCCCACGGGGCGAAGAAATCCGACTTCGTGCGTGAGGTCGGCTACCTGCACAAGCTGCATGATGTGCTCGAGCGGCGGGCCGAGAAGATCAAGGCACCCGGCCTGGTCTTCCAGGAGCAGGACCTGCCGGTGCGAGTGCTGCGCGACGTCTTCCTCTCCGACTTCGAAATGGCGGTGATCGACTCGCCCAAACAGCTCGAGCGGGTGACCGGCTTCTTCCAGCGCACCGCGCCGGAGCTGGTCGACAAAGTCGAGCTGTATGAGGGCACGAAGCCGTTGCTGGAGAAATGGGGGATCGACAAGGAGATCGAGTCGACCCTGGTGCGGCGCGTCGACCTGCCCTCGGGCGGCTACCTGATCATCGACTACGCCGAGGCGCTGACCGTGATCGACGTCAACAGCGGCTCCTTCACCGGTCGCGGCAAAGGCGGCCTCGAGGAGACGATCACCAGGGTCAACACCGAGGCGGCCGATGAGGTGGTGCGCCAGCTGCGACTGCGCGACATCGGCGGGATCATCGTCATCGACTTCATCGACATGGCGCGGGCGCGCAACCGGGACAAAGTGCTGAAAACGCTGCAGAAAGCGCTCGACGCCGACAAGTCGAAGAGCTATGTGGTCGAGGTCTCGCCGCTCGGCCTGGTCGAGATGACCCGCCAGAACATCACCGACGGGGTGCGTGAGATCCTCACCGCCCCATGTCCCACCTGCGACGGCGAGGGCGTCGTCCTCTCCGCTGAGACGGTGGCCCTGGAGGGGCTGCGGCAGATGCGCGAGCTGGCGGCGGATCACGCCGATGCCGAGGCGTTCCTGCTGCGGGTCAACCCGAAGGTCGCGGCCGAGCTGATCGGACCCGACAGCGGTTTGGCCGAGCTGGAGGAGGAAACCGGCAAGCAGTTCCACTTCGAGGGCGGGGACGCGCTGGCGATCGCCACCTTCACATTGGTCGAGGCCGGCACGCGGGCCAAGATCGAGGAGCTGGCGCTGCCCTTCAAGGTCGGCGAGGAGGTGGTGGTGACGATCGAGGAGCCGCACATGTACAACGCCGACGACGCGGTCGCCCGGATCGACTCCTACATCGTCAGCATCAGCGGCGGTGGCCGTTACGTCGGCGATCGCAAGATGGTGCGAATCGAGAGCGTCGAACGGGCGGCAGCGGTCGCCTCGTTGCTCGGCGATCCCCCCGGCAGCAACGGCTCGGAGTCAGACGCTCTAGAATCCGCCGCCGCCAGATGAGCACGTACGCAGTCATAGAGAGCGGCGGCAAGCAGTACAAGGTCGAGAAGGGCAGCTCGCTGCTCGTCGACCGGCTTGACGCAAAGGAGGGCGACAAGGTCGCCCTCCGCGCCGTGCTCTTCCGCGACAAAGAGGTCGTCGCCGAGCCGAAGGCGCTGGAGAAGGTCAAAGTCGAGGCGAAGGTCGCCGAGCACCTGCGCGGGCCGAAGATCAAAGTCTTCAAATACAAGCCGAAGAAGGGCTACCGCCGCCGTGCGGGCCACCGCTCCGAGCTGACCCGGCTCGAGGTGACCGAGCTGAAGATCGGAGCCGGCAAAGCGGCGAAAGCGAAAGCCGAGCCGAAAGAGCCCGCACCGAAAGCCGCAAAAAAAGCCAAACCCAAAGCGGCTGCTAAAAAGGACGACGATGGCGCATAAGAAAGGACTCGGCTCTAGCCGCAACGGCCGCGAATCCAACCCCAACATGCTCGGGGTCAAGGTCTTCGCCGGCCAGAAGGTCAGCGGCGGCGAGATCATCGTGCGGCAGCGCGGAACCCGGTTCTGGCCCGGCGATGGCGTCGGCCTCGGCCGCGACCACACCATCTTCGCCACCCAGGCGGGGACGGTGCAGTTCAAGCCGTCCCGCAAGGGCCGCACGATCTCCGTTCTGGCTGACTAGGCCGGGGAGGGGCACCCGGCCCTCCTGTCTACTCTCCTGACCGATGGACGATCGCGCGAAGATCTGGGTCGAAGGTGGGACGGGCGGCAATGGGTCCGTGAGCTTTCGGCGGGAGGCCCATGTCCCCAGGGGCGGCCCCGATGGGGGGGATGGGGGGCATGGGGGGGATGTAGTGCTCGTCTGCGATGCCTCGCGGCGTGACCTGGGGGCGTTGCGCGGTAGCAGGCACTTCAGGGCTCAGGGGGGTCGGCACGGGGAAGGATCGAATCGGCACGGGGCGCGCGGGGACGATCTGGCGATCCCGGTGCCCGCGGGGACGCAGGCCGAGAGTGTGGACGGGAGCAGGGTCGATCTGGTCGAGGTCGGGCAGCGCGCCGTGGTCGCGCACGGCGGGCGCGGGGGGCACGGGAACAAGCGGTTCTCCACCTCCGTCCGGCAGGCGCCGCGCTTTGCCGAGCAGGGGACCGCGGGCGAGGAGGGGTGGATCGAGGTGCGGCTGAAGCTGCTCGCGGACGTCGGGCTGGTGGGGCTGCCGAACGCCGGCAAGTCCTCGCTGTTGGCGCGGCTGACGCGGGCGGAGCCGAAGGTGGGGGACTACCCGTTCACGACGCTCTCTCCGGTGCTGGGGACGATCGAGGGGGAGGACCGGCAGGCGGTCGTGGCCGACATCCCGGGATTGATCGAGGGCGCCGCCGAGGGGGCGGGCCTGGGACACGAGTTCCTCGCCCACGTCGAGCGCTGCTCGATGCTCGTCCACCTGGTCGATCTGGCGCCGGTCGAGGGCGAGCCGGAGTCGAATTACGAGTCGGTGCGCGGCGAGCTGGCCGCCTACGGCGCGGAACTGGAGCGGTTGGCTGAGCTCGTCGTGTTGTCGAAGTGCGATCTGCTTCCAAAAGAGCAGGTGGAGGAGGCGGTGGGTGGGTGGAGACGGCGACTCGGCGAAAGGGCAGCGGACGTTCTGGCCGTTTCATCGGCGACCGGCGAGGGCCTTGACGAGCTCCGGCGGGCGATTCTCGCCCGCCTGCCCGAGAATGCTCCGGCCGCACGGCCCGAGCGGGGCGATCTGGGCCCGGCCGAGTTCGAGGCCGAGCACCGGGTCTACCGCCCGGTGGGCGAGGGCGGCTACTCCGTCGAACGCGAGGACGATGGTGGCTACCGCGTCCTCGGGCGCGGCGTCGAGCTGCTGTTCGAGCGCCACGACCTCAAGAACGAAGAGGCGCTCGCCTATCTCGAGCAGCGTCTCAACGAGATCGGCGTGGTCGCCGCCCTGCGCGCCGCCGGCTTCGAGGCAGGCGACGACGTCCGGGTCGGCGAGCACGAGTTCGAGCTTCACCCCTAGAAGGAGGAAACGCTTTGAATCAGACGCAACAGAAGAAGGCCGCCGAGTTTCGTGCCCTGCACGAGGGCGAGGCATTCGTCATCCCCAACCCCTGGGATGCCGGGTCTGCCCGGGTGATGGAGGCGCTCGGGTTCAAGGCGCTGGCAACGACCAGCGCCGGCTTCGCTTTTACGCTTGGGCGCAGCGATGGCGGCGTCGCGTTGAACGAGCTGGTCGCGCACGTTTCGGCGCTCGATCGGGCGGCGGGCGTGCCGATCTCGGTCGACCTCGAGAACGGCTTTGGCCCCGACCCCGAGGATGCGGCCACGGCCATCGCCAGGGCCGCCGAGGCGGGCGCGGTCGGCGGCTCGATCGAGGACTTCGGCCCCGCGGACGGCATCTATACCTTCGACCACGCGGTCGAGCGGGTGACGGCAGCGGTCGAGGCGGCTCGGAGCCTGGACTTTCCGTTCACGTTCACTGCGCGGGCTGAGAACCACATCCGCGGCAACCCCGACCTCGACGACACGATCGCTCGCCTGCAGGCCTACGAGAAGGCCGGCGCAGATGTGCTGTACGCACCCGGTCTTGGCAGCGCCGACGAGATCCGGGCCGTGTGTGAAGCGACGACCAAGCCGGTCAACGTGCTTGCCCTGCCGCATCTCTCGGTGGGTGAGATCGCCGCCGCGGGCGGCCGGCGGATCAGCGTCGGCTGCCTCCTGACCTGGGTTGCGGTCGTTGCGATGGCGGCGGCCGCGGAGCAGATCCGTGCTGAGGGCGACCTCTCGGGCCT
>JASLJO010000286.1 GCA_030152505.1 Solirubrobacterales bacterium
CCGAAAAGCGGAGCCCGGCTCCCCTTTTCGGCCCGCCGGCGGCTGTGACTCGGCCCAGGCGAGGGTCGCGGGGAGGGCGATGGTTACCCCGAGCAGCGCCACGCCGAGATCGATCACGGTGACGAAGCCGAAGTCGCGCAGCATGCCGACTTCGCTGACGATCAGGACGGCGAAGCCGGCGATCGCGGTGATGCGGGAGGCCAGCACCGCCGCCCCGGTGCGCGAGTAGGTGGCGGCCAGCGCCGACGCGACGTCGCGCCCCACCCGGCGCTCCTGCCGGAAGCGCGCCGCGAGAATGACGCTGAACTCGGTGGCGATCGCGATCGTCAGCGCCCCCAGCGCGGCTGACATCGGATTGAGTGGAACGCGCGTCAACCACAGGACCAGTGCCGACCACCCGGTGGCCATCACGATCGGCACCAGCGGCACCAGCGCACGCGACCAGGACCGATAGACCAACAGTAGGGTCAACGCCACCGCGAGCAGCCCGACAGCGGTGAGCAGGTAGCGGCCGCTCGAGAGATCGGATGCGGCGGATGCGGCGATCACCGGAAGCCCCGCCAGCTCCACGGTCACGCCGGGAGGCGGCCCCCCCTTGCTCCCAGGCTCGCCGGCCGCGTCCCGAATCCGATCGATCAGCGCCTGCTGGGAGTCCAGCGACTGCGCCCGGATCCCAAAACCCATCAGCGCCGTCCCGGCCGGCAAACCGGTCTTCGAGTCGACCGTTGCCACCTGTCGCAGGTCGTAGGCGGGTATCTGCTTCAACGCGGCCCGGATGCTCTTGCGAGTGAGCGGCCCCGCCGAGCTCGCGGTCAGGCCTCCACCGGTGACGAAGTCGGAGAGCGCCGGCCCCGGACAGACTTCAGCCTCCTGACAGCTCGGTTCGGTCCCGGAGAATCCGCCGGCCCTCAGTGCCCGTCGCTTGAATGCGGCCATCCAACGAATGGTTGCCGGGTCCGTCAAATCGGGCGCCGTCACCCGCGCGTCCAGCTCCCCCGACACCCCGGTCGCATCCTGCAGCTCGTTCAGTTCTTCAACCGCTTCCAGGTTCTGCGGCGCCAGCTTGCGGATGTCGGTCTGCGTTTCGATCTGCGTACCCAGTCCCCATCCGATTACCGCCAATACCAGTCCAACGCCGAGCACTCGCTGCGGGTGGGTGCGAGCCACCGACATCAGGCGTTGCGCCAGGGGCGGGAGTGTCGGGTGCCCCTCCGGACGCTGGGTTTTTCGCCTCTGAGTGTTGCGGCCGTCCGAGAACCTGAATGGGGCGAAAAACGGGACGCCGCGTCGCTGCGGGACACCCGACACTCCCGCCCGTGCCCGAAGGCTGAGGACAGCGAAACCCACCAAAAACGCCAAGACGAAGGCAATACCCACCCCCACCACGAGCAGCAGCCCGAAGCTTCGGACCATCGGCGTGGGAGAAAGCTGGAGGGCCAGAAAGCCGGCGGCAGTAGCCAGGCACGCCGTCGCAATAGCCGGCCCGCCGCCTGCCGCCGCCAGACGGGCGGCATCTGCGCCAGGGTCTGCGCCGAGAGCGACCGCCTCGTCGTAGCGGGCCTGCAGCTGGATCGCGTAGTCGACGGATAGGCCGATCAGGATCGGCAGCACCGCGATCGAGGCCATCGTCAACGATCCCCCGGCCAGGCCGAAGATGCCGAAGGTCAGGGCCGCGGCCGCCAAGGCGATTCCCAGGGGAAGCAGGCGCCAGCGGCTGCGAAAGACCAGAAGCAGGGTGAGTGCCATGACCACGAGGGCGACGCCGAGCAGGACGAGCAGGGCGTCCTTCAGCGCCCGGGTGACCGCGTCGACGACGACGGGCACGCCGGAGATGACGTACCTGGCGCCGTGCAGGTGGAAGCACCGCTCGGGCTTGCCCTTGAACCTGCATTGCCGCCGCGCGACCGGATCGCGCACGACCGCCTCGATCGTCTCGATCGCCCGGTGGCGCTCGGCTTCCGTCAGGTCGGAGCGCAGACGAAGGATGATTTGCGCCGAGTGCCCGTTGGGAAAGAGGTAGGCGAGCTTCGCCTTCGGCGTCCCGCGGGACCCGCCGATGTCGAAGACGATCGCGGCAAGGAAGTTCGGATTTGAGAGGCTGGGAGCGCTGGTGATCCCGTACTGGGCGGCGATCCTGAGCAGCAGTTCGCGCAACCTGTCGGGCGGCACGCTCGCCGCGAGGCGTTCGAGCTGTCGATCGATCTGGATCACCGCCTCGTTGAGGAAGGTCGCCGGTCCGACCAAGGAGCGCACCGGGTCCTCCACGGCCAGTTCGGCGCAGGGCCCTGGAATGGGTTTCGCCCCCTGCGGCACCTGCCCCGACAAGCACCCCTCCAAGCGAAGCAGGCGCCCCAGGTTGGAGGTCAGGACGGTCCGCTGCAGATTCCCCTCGGCCAAGACGACAACCGGTTCTTCGCCGAAGTCCCGCTTGACCTCCTGCGTGGCCCGATAGCCGGCCGTATCCGAGTCGACCAGCGTGCTGGTTGCCGCATCCGTCGGCAACTGCGTCGCCGCGACGGCCGCCGCGACAGCGAGGAGGAGCGCGACGACGAGCACCGCCCGCGCATGGCGAACCGCCCAGGCGGCGACTGAGCTCAATCCATCGAGAGCGGGCCGGTTACGTCAGCGTTGAGGAACTGATGGACGAACTGGTTTTCAGAGTCGAACAGTTCCTCTTTCGGCCCGGACTCGACGATTTTGCCGTTCCAGAGCACGGCGATGAAGTCGGAGATCCGCCGTGCCGTGTTGAGGTCGTGGCTGATCACCAGGTAGCAGCCACCGTTCTCGGCGTGGACCTCGCGGATCAGCTCGCAGAGCAGCGCCGTGCGCACCGGGTCGAGGCCCGAGTCGGGCTCGTCGAACATGACGATCGCCGGTTCCAGCACCAGCGCCCGGGCGAAGCCGGCGCGCTTGCGCATCCCGCCGGAGAGCTCGTTCGGCATCTTGTAGATCGCCTCGGCCAGGCCGACCTCCTTGAGGCGGCGGTTGACGATCTCGCCGATCTCCTCCTCGCTTTTGTCGGTGTGCTGGCGCAGCGGGAAGGCGGTGTTGTCGTAGATGTTCATCGAGCCGAACAGGGCGCCGTCCTGGAAGAGCAGGCCGAACTTTTTACGCACGTCGAAGAGTTCGTCGTCGGTCATCGCCGGGATCGATTCGCCGTGGACGAGGACATCGCCGGAATCGGGATAGAGCAGGCCGACGATGTGCTTGATCAGGACGCTCTTGCCGGTCCCTGAGGGGCCGAGCACCATCGAGACCTGGTCTTCGGGCAGGCCGAGGTTGAGCCCGTTGAGGATGCGGGCACGGCCGAACTGCTTGACCAAGTTGATGATCTCGATCGCGTCGGTGCTGCCGTGGTCGCGCTTGCGGCCGGTGTGAAAGCGGTAGGGGTCGGCATCGGCGGGGTCGACACCGGGAATGACGAAGTCGCGCCCCATCGTCGCCCCGTCCTCGCTGATGTAAGGGCCACTGGGGGCCGGTTCGGCCGCAGCCTCTTCGGCCAGCGCCTGCCCCTCTTCCTCGTCACGAATCTGGCTCGGCTCGTCCATTGCCATAAAGCGTACTCAGCCTCCTATCGGCGCTCGCGGGTTGGCACCCCAGAAGACCAGCGTGCCGAGCATCCCGATGATGTGTACTAGAACGATGTTGAGGACCATCGACTTCGCGGTCGCGGTCCCCACTCCGACCGGCCCGCCCGAGGCGGTGTAGCCGTAGTAACAGCCGACCATGACGATCGCGGTCGCCATGAACATGCCCTTGGTCAGGCTGAAGATCAGGTCCGGTGGGTTCTGGAACATCCAGAAGATCAAGAGATAGCCGCCCGAAGAGACGTCGCCGATCTGTTCCACCACTGCCAGGTAGCTGGCGAAGTACATGATCCCGATCCCAGCCAGGTACATGAAGGGGAAGGCGATCCAGGCGGCGAGCAGGCGGGTCGCAGCGAGGAAGGTGACCGGCGGCACTCCCATCACCTCGAGGGCGTCGATCTCGTCGGAGATCCGCATCGCGCCGAGCTCGGCGACGATCCCGGTCCCGACCTTGGCGGCCAGCATGTAGCCGAAGGCGTAGGGCATGATCTCGCGCAGGTCGCACCAGGCTGAGAAGACGCCGGCGTAGGCCGGGGCGCCGTTGGCACGCAGCAGGTAGGCCCCCTCGATCCCGCACTGCAGGCCGAGGATGAAGACGAGGCCCCAGATGATCACGGCGGAGCCGAGGATCAGGATGCCGGCCTGGCGCAGGCTCTCGCCGAAGAAGCGCAGCACGCGGCCGCTGTAGATGAGGCCCGCGACGCGCGAGCCGAAGCGGGCGATCTCGCCGAAGGAGTCGAGCCAGCCGCGGGGGACGTCGAGCCAGGCGTTCACACGATCACCTGATGGTCTGCAGGTCGGGGTTGGTCGCCAGCAGGGTCTGCGTGAAGACGTAGTTGAAGGCGAAGACGCCCATGAAGGAGATGACGACGGCCTGGTTGACGGCTCGACCGACTCCGGCGGCACCTCCGGAGGCGGTCATCCCCTTGTAGCAACAGACGATCGAGATGATCGCGCCGAACAGGGTGCACTTGATCACCGAGCCCCAGAGGTCGGTGATCGAGGCGTTGGTGAAGAGCGTGGCGAAGAAGCCGCCGAGCGGCTGGTTGTAGAGCGTCTCGGTGAGGATGCCGCCGCTGATGCCGAAGATCAGCGCGTAGATATCGAGTAGGCCGGTGATCACGATCAGCGCCAGGAAGCGCGGCACGACCAGGTTCTTGATCGGGTCGACGCCGAGCACCTGCAGGGCATCGAGCTCCTCGCGGATCTTGCGGGCGCCGAGGTCGGCGGTGATCGCGGTCCCCGCGACGCCCGCGACGACGACGGCGGTTACGAAGGGAGCGAACTCGCGGATCGAAGCGAGGACGAAGAAGCCGCCGAGTCGGTCCAGCGAGCCGAAGAGGGTGAGGAAGTTGGCCGCCTGCAGGCCGGGGGCGCCGAAACCGAAGGCGACCGTCGAGACCAACAGCGGGAACCAGCAGAGCTGTAGGGCGAAGAGGAACTGGCCGATGAACTCCTCGCCATAGGGATACGGCGGCCGCACCGCCGAGACCATCGTCCGCGCGGTCAGGATCATCATGTCCCCGACCTGTTCGAAGAACGACTTGGCGGGGGCGAACCTCCTGCCTATCGATGCGGCTGCTTCCATCTCTCCTCCGAGGACGCGAGACCGCATCGGGCGGACCCTGCGCCGTAACCTGAGTCTATGGGATGCGCCAGCCGCCTCGGTTAGCCGAGTGTTGAGATCCGGCTAATCCCATATTTAGTCGTTCCGGGGCCCCCGAAGAGGGGAAATGCCCGTGGTATGTTCGGGCCGCCTTGGGGGGGTATCCGAGACATGGACGAAGCTTGCGCGGGCGGATCGTGGTCACCGCCGCAGTTGCCGGGCTGCTCATCGCCGGCCTCGCGGCCTGCGGCGGCGACGAACCATCGTCCGACTCGAACGAGGCCGCGGGGACCTACCAGGTGAAGGTCGCCAAGGCGGAATTCCCACCGAAGCAGCGACTGGGCGAGACGACGCTGCTGCGGCTGGGCGTGCGCAACACCGGGCGCAAGACGCTTCCATCACTGACCGTGACGATCAGCAGCGGCGGTGAGGAGGGACGCAACTCCTCACTGCCCTTCGGGTACCGCGATCCGGCACCGGGCATCGCCCAGCCCGACCGGCCGATCTGGGCGCTGGCGGCCGGCTATCCCAGGCTCGACGGCTCCAGCGAACCCGGGGGCGGCGAAACCGCAAACCCCAAGACCTTCGCGTTCGGCCCACTGAAGCCGGGAGCCACGACCGAGGCGGTCTGGAAGTTGAGCGCGGTGAAAGCGGGTAGCTACAGGCTCTTCTATGAAGTCGGCGCCGGGCTCACCGACGAAACCAAGGCAGAGACCGCCAACGGGACCGAAGCGGGGGGCTCGTTCGCCGTACAGATCTCAGACGTCCCGCCCGAAGTGGAAGTCAAGGACAATGGAGAAGTGGTCGAAATCGATGGCAAGGCGGACAGCGGCCGGTAGCGTCGCCGCTGTGCTCCTCGCGCTGGCCCTGCCGGCGTGCGGCGCAGCCGATCAGTCCCCGCGGAAGCCGCAGGTTCAGCGCCAGGCCAAGGCCGGCGTGGGCCTGAAGCAGATCGGCAGGTTCGCCAATCCGGTCTACGTCACCGGTGCGCCTGGCTTTCCCAAGCTGCTCTTCGTCGTCGAGCAGGAGGGCAAGGTCGTCGTCCTGCGCAGCGGGCACCGGCAGGCACGTCCCTTTCTCGACATCCGCGACCTTGTGTCCTTCGAAGGCGAGCGGGGACTGCTCTCGATCGCCTTCCCGCCCGACTACAAGCGCAGCCGCCGTTTCTACGTCTACTACACGGACCGCCGGGGCAACATCCGAATCGACGAGTTCAAGTTGAAGAGCGCGACGCGAGCCGCGCGGGGCTCCCGTCGCGCAATCGTGCAGATACCCCACCCCGTCAACGCCAATCACAACGGCGGCCAGCTGCAGTTCCTCGGCAACTGGCTCTACTTCGGCACCGGCGACGGCGGGTCGGGCGGCGATCCGCCGAACAACGCCCAGAACCCGCACAGCCGGCTGGGCAAGCTGCTGCGCGTCGATCCGCGCGAAGTACGCCCTGAGCCGCAGATCTTCAGCGTCGGCCTGCGCAACCCCTTCCGCTTCTCCTTCGACCGGGTGACGAGGCCAGGGCACCCGCGGATCGCGATCGGCGACGTCGGCCAGGATGAAATCGAGGAGCTCGACTACACCACGGCGGCCGCCGCCCAGGGAGCGAACTTCGGCTGGGATGCCTTCGAGGGCTTTGCCCCCTACCGAGGCGCCAACAGCGGCACCCGCGACCCCGGCGGGACGGTCAAACCGATCTTCGCCTACCCCCACAGCCGCGGCGGCAGCTGCACGATCATCGGCGGCTACGTGGTCGCCGACAAGAGCCTCCCCGCCCTCTATAAGCGCTACGTCTACGCCGACCTCTGCGAGGGCGAGCTGCGCAGCCTCATCCCCCATCTGCGGCGGGCGAGCAACGACCACAAGCTCGGACTCAGCGTCGCCACCCCGAGCTCCTTCGGCGAAGACGAGCGTCACCACATCTACGTCTGCTCGCTTGAAGGGCCGGTGTATCGCCTGGTCTCGCGTTAGCGGCTACTCTTGGCCAGCCAGCCAAATTCTTCGAAGGGAGCGGTCAGGTGGAGAGCGGAACGGCACCGAAAACCAGCGAGGCGGTGAACGGCGCGGACGCCAACGGCAGCGGCGCCGAGCGGATCGAGGTCCTCAACCCCGCCACCGGCGCGACGATCGGCAGCGTCGCTGTCGACTCCCCCGAGCGTGTCGCCGAGGCCGTCGCCCGGGTCCGCGCCAACCAGGCCGAGTGGGAGGCACTGGGAAACGAGGGCCGCTACCGCTGGCTCGGCAAGCTGCGCGACTGGCTGTTCGACAACCACGAGCGGGTGCTCGACACGATGCAGGCGGAGACCGGCAAGGTCCGTGGCGACACCACCGCGGAGACGGTCTACCTCACCGACCTGATCAACTTCTACGGGAGCAAGGCCGCCAGGTTCATCGGCGACGAAACGGTCCGGCCGCACTCCGCGCTGGCGGCATCGAAAAAGCTGATGGTCCAGTACCGGCCCTACCCGGTGGTCGGTGTGATCAGCCCCTGGAACTTCCCGCTGGCGCTGGCGCTGGGCGACGCGATCCCCGCTCTACAGGCGGGAGCTGCGGTCGTCGTCAAGCCCTCCGAGTTCAC
>JASLJO010000002.1 GCA_030152505.1 Solirubrobacterales bacterium
GTGTGTACGACGACCTCACCAAGCACGCCTACGCCTACCGTCAGATGTCGCTGCTGCTGCGGCGCCCGCCGGGCCGTGAGGCGTACCCGGGCGACGTCTTCTACCTGCACTCGCGCCTGCTCGAGCGGGCGGTCAAACTGAACGACGAGCTCGGCGGGGGCTCGCTGACGGCGCTGCCGATCATCGAGACGCAGGCCTCTGATGTCTCCGCCTACATCCCGACCAACGTGATCTCGATCACCGACGGCAAGATCTTCCTCGAGTCCGACCTCTTCAACTCGGGCGTGCGGCCGGCGATCAACGTCGGCATCTCGGTCTCGCGGGTGGGCGGCAATGCGCAGACCAAGGCGATGAAGAAGGTCGCCGGGAAACTGCGCCTCGACCTCTCCCAGTACCGCGACCTCGAGGCCTTCGCCCAGTTCGGCTCCGAGCTCGACCCCGAGACCCAGAAATCGCTGAACCGCGGCCAGCGGCTGGTGGAGCTGCTCAAACAGAAAGAGCGCGAACCGCTCGAGATGGCCGACCAGGTCGCCGCGATCTACTCCGGCACCGGCGGCTTCCTCGACCGTGTCAAAACCGAGCGCGTCGGCGAGTTCCTGCGCGACCTGAAGATCCGCCTGCACGCCGAGAAGGCCGAGCTGCTGGGCCGGATCGCCGAGACCGGCAAGCTCGAGGAGGCCGACGAGGAGGAGCTCGGCGCGGCGATCCGCGACTTCGTCGACGACTTCGGCGCCGACTTCGACGAGCACGGCGACCCGCTCGAGGCGGGCGAGTCCGACCGGGTCAAGTCCGAGGAGGAGCGGAGCAGGCCGAGCCGCACCGCCGAGGCCGAGGACGCTGAGAAGGAGACGGCTGCGGCCTAATCCCGATGGCTTCCCAGAAGGACGTCAAGAGCCGCATCGCGTCGATCAAGAACATCAACAAGATCACGCGGGCGATGGAGATGGTGGCGGCGGCGCGCCTGCGCCGGGCCGAGCAGCGGATCGAGCAGCTGCGGCCCTATGCGCAGGGGATGCGCAAGCTGACCCGCCGTGCCGCCGAGCAGGCTGGTGGGCTGCCCCGTGTGCCGGTGCTGGTCGAGCGTGAGAACGTCGAGCGGGTCGGCGTGGTCCTCGTCACCGGCGACCGTGGCCTCGCCGGCGCCTTCAACACCAACGTGATCCGCGACGGATTGCGCCTGCGCGACGAGCTGCGCGAGCAGGGCGCCGAGACGGCCTTCTCCGCCGTCGGCCGCAAGGGCGTCTCCGCCCTCACCTTCCGCAAGCAGGAGGTCCGCACCTCCTACACCGGCTTCACCGACCGTCCCGGCTTCGCCAACGCGCGTGAGATAGGCGAGGAGCTGACCGCCCGCTACGTCGACGAGGAGCTGGACCGCGTGGAGCTCGTCTACAACCGCTACGTCTCGCCGCTCACCCAGCATGTATGGCGACAGACGCTGCTGCCCCTGCAGCAGGCGGACGTGATCGGCGCCGGCGCCGGCGAGGAGGAAGAGGATGCCGAGGAGACCGAGATCGAGAAGGCCCACAGCCGGGCGGTCTGGGAGTACGAGCCCGAGGCCGAGCTGCTCTTGGCGCAGCTGATCCCCGAGTACGTGAATATCTCGGTCTACCGGGCGCTGCTCGAGTCGGCCGCCTCCGAGCTGGGGGCGCGGATGACGGCGATGCGCAATGCGGCGGAGAACGCGGAGACGATGATGGACGACCTGACCCTGGAGATGAACCGGGCCAGGCAGGCGGAGATCACCCAGGAGATCCTCGAGGTTGTGGCCGGCGCCGAGGCGCTCGGCTAGAGACTTGAACAGAGAGACGAGCAAAGGAACCCATGGCTGAGAGCAACAACGGAACGAATGTGGGACGGGTCGAGCAGGTGACCGGCGTCGTCGTCGACGCCGTCTTCCCCGACAAGCTGCCGGGCATCTACTCGGCGGTGAAGATCGAGATGGCCGGCGACGAGGACCGCGAGGCGACCGAGCTGGTCTGCGAGGTACAGCAGCACCTCGGCGACGACCGGGTGCGCACTGTGGCGATGGACGCCACCGACGGCCTGCAGCGCGGTGACAAGGTGATCGACACCGGCGCGCCGATCACCGTTCCGGTCGGCGACGCCACCCTGGGCCGGATCTTCAACCTGCTCGGCGAGCCGATCGACAACGGCGAGCCGATCGCGGCGGGGGAGCGCTGGCCGATCCATCGTCCCGCGCCCGAAGCCTCCGACCTCGCTCCCACCCAGGAGATCCTCGAGACCGGGATCAAGGTGATCGATCTGCTCGCGCCCTACGCCAAGGGCGGCAAGGTCGGGCTGTTCGGCGGTGCCGGCGTCGGCAAGACCGTGTTGATCCAGGAGCTGATCCGCTCGATCGCCGAGGAGCACGAGGGCCTCTCCGCCTTCTGCGGGGTCGGCGAGCGCTCCCGCGAGGGCAACGACCTCTGGCTCGAGATGAAAGAGTCGGTAGTGATCGACAAAACGATGCTCGTCTTCGGCCAGATGAACGAGCCCCCCGGCGCCCGCCTGCGCGTCGCCCTCTCCGGCCTGACGATGGCCGAGTACTACCGCGAGCAGGGTGGCCAGGACGTGCTGCTGTTCATCGACAACATCTTCCGCTTCGTCCAGGCCGGCTCCGAGGTCTCGGCGCTGCTCGGGCGCATGCCCTCCGCCGTCGGTTACCAGCCGACGCTGGAGACCGAGATGGGCGAACTGCAGGAGCGGATCACCTCGACCGAGCGCGGCTCGGTCACCTCGGTGCAGGCCGTCTACGTCCCCGCCGACGACTTCACCGACCCGGCGCCGGCCTCGGTCTTCGCCCACCTCAACGCGACCACGGCGCTCTCGCGGGCGATCTCCGAGAAAGGGATCTACCCCGCGGTCGACCCGCTCGACTCGACCTCGACGATCCTCAAGCCCGACGTCGTCGGCGAGGAGCACTACCGCACGGCGACCGACGTGCAGGAGGTGCTGCAGCGCTACAAGGAGCTGCAGGACATCATCGCCATCCTCGGCATCGACGAGCTCTCCGACGAGGACAAGCAGACGGTCTCGCGCGCGCGCAAGATCGAGCGCTTCCTCAGCCAGCCATTCTTCGTCGCCGAGCAGTTCACCGGTCGCGGCGGCGAGTTCGTGCCGGTGGCCGAGACGGTGCGCGGCTTCCGCGAGATCCTCGACGGTGAGCACGACGACCTTCCCGAGGGCGCCTTCTACATGCAGGGATCGATCGACCAGGTGACCGAGAACGCAAGCGCGGCGGCCTAGGGGCAGCTTGGCCGGCGAGAGCAAATTCGAGGTCGAGGTCCTCACCCCCGAGGGTGAGGTCTTCAGCGGCGAGGTCAGCCAGGTCTCGACCAGGACCAAGGTGGGGGAGATCGGCATCCTCGCCAACCACGCGCCGCTGCTGGCGGCTCTGCAACCGACCGAGCTGCGCCTCTTTGGGGGAGACGGCGAGCCGACGCGCTACGCGCAGGCGCACGGCTGGCTGCAGGTCTTCGGCAACCACGCCCGGCTGTTGCTCGAGGAGGCGATCGCCCCCGAGGACCTCGACGCCAGCGTGCTCAAAGAGCAGCTCGCCGACGCCGAGCAGCGCCTCGCCGACGCCGAGGACGGCAGCGGCGACCAGCGGCGGGCGCGCAAGGACCGCGATCGAGCCGAAGCGTTTCTCGCCATCGCCCAGGGTTGAACGAGAGGAGCCGGTGCGCCTCTGCGGCAATTTGAGTCGCTCGGCCTTCGGCCTTCGCTCCGGAAGCTCGAGCGCGGCCTGCGGCCGCGCAAACATCAGATTGCATATCGCCGCTGCGCGACATTGCCGCAGAGGCGCACCGGCTCCTCTCTCACGACACCGTCGTCCAGCTCTGCAGATGGAGCGATTCGGGGGTCCCAGGACCCCCGAATCGCTCCACATACCCTCCCGGCATCGACCATGAGCGACGAGCTGGTAGGGCTTGCCACGCGGCTGATCGGGTATGACACCTCGGAGGCGGACGGGGTGCTGGAAGCGGCCGGCTTCGTCGAGGGATGGTTGGAAGCGCGGGGGATCTCGGTTGCTACGGAAGAGGTGCGGGGGCTGCCGGTGCTCAAGGCCGAGGTGGGACCCGCAGATGCGCCGACGGTCGTCCTTCACGGGCACCTCGACGTGGTTCCGGGACTGCAGGGTCAGTTCGAGGCGCGGATCGAGGGCGAGCGGCTCTACGGGCGCGGCGCCTATGACATGAAGGGTGCGCTGGCGGCGATGCTGGTGACCACGGCGGCGATGCGCGACGGCGAGCAGGTGCGGGTCCGGCTGGGGATAGTCGGCGACGAGGAGTCCGAGGAGGAGGCCGACCGTGGCAGCGACCACCTGGTCGACGGTGGCTTCGTCGGCGACTTCGCGATCACCGGCGAGCCGACTGACCTGCAGATCGGGGTAGAGGCAAAGGGGGTGCTGGGGCTGCGACTCGAGGTGAGCGGCGTCGCCGCGCACGGGGCAACCCCCTGGCTGGGCGATAACGCCGTGCTCAAGGCACACGACGTTTTCCGCAGTATCGAGTCGCTACCTTTCGCAAGGCACAGCTCGGAGCTGTTCGACCGCCCCTCGATCAATCTCGGCCGGATCCTGGGCGGCGACGCGCTCAACAAGGTGCCCGACCGATGCGCGATCGACGTCGACATCCGCCATCTGCCCGACCAGGACCCGGAGACGATCCTCGCCCAGATCCGCGGTCTGCCCGACGTCGAGGTCAAGCCTCTGCTGACCCGACCGCCCGCGGTCGTCGACCGCGACTCGCCCTTCGTTCGCGCCCTGCGCGAGGCTGCCTCCGCGCACCACGACGGGGAGCCGATGAGCGTCGGCCGCGACGGCGCCTCCGATGCGGTCTCCTTCCTGCGGGTCGGTGTACCGGCGGTCGAGTTCGGCCCGGTCGGCGAAGGGCACCACGGGCCGGCGGAGTGGGTCTCCGTGCCATCTCTGCTCGCCTACCGGCAGGCGCTCGAGCAGTTCCTGTGGGCGATCCCGGAGCGGTTCGAGGGCTAGGTCCGGCGCGATGATCGAGCCCGTCTTCAAGAAGCCGCCGCCCGAGGGCGATCACGAGCCGCCGCCCAAGCGGAAGCGCTACTGGTGGCGCTTCAGTCTTGCTTCGGTGGTGATCGTCAGCGTCGTCGCGGCGGCGACGGCGGCCAGCGTCCTGCTCTACATCGGCAGCATCGCCAACGCCCTCTCGCACAACAACAAGCTGCAGAACAAGGTCCAGCGCGTGCTCGCCCAGACGCACGGGGGGGAGCCGGAGAACATCCTGATCATCGGCTCCGACAAGCGGGCCAGCGAACCGGAAGATCCCGGTCGCTCCGACACGACGCTGTTGCTGCGCCTCGATCCGGACAAGAACGCGATTGCGCTGATGTCGATCCCCCGCGACCTCAAGGTCGAAATCCCCGGCTATGGAACTGAAAAGTTCAATGCCGCCTACACATACGGTGGGCCGAAGCTGACCCTGCAGGTGGTCAAGGAACTGACCGGCCTGCCGATCAACCACGTCGTCAACGTCGACTACCTCGGCTTCGTCCGCGCGGTCGACGCGATCGACTGCGTCTACGTCGACGTCGATCGGCGCTACTACCACTCCAACGTCGGCGTCGCGCCCTCCGAAGAATATGCCGAAATCAACGTCCAGCCGGGCTACCAACTGCTCTGCGGCAAAAAAGCGCTGCAGTACGTGCGTTACCGCCATACCGACACCGATCTGGTTCGCGCCGCCCGCCAGCAGGACTTTCTCAGCGCCGCCCGCCAGCGGGTTCCGATCAGCGACCTGGTGCTGGGAAGCAACGATCTGATCGACATCTTCACCGAATACACGACCTCCGACATCAGCGACAAGGAGACGATGCTCGAAGTCATGAAGTTGTTCATCGCCTCGCGCAACGCGGAAATCAAGGAGGTCCACTTCCCGGCTGAACTCGGACCGAGCTACGTCTACGCTTCGCAGAGCGCGATTCAGGAAGCGGTCGACAAGTTCCTCGGGATCGAAGCAAGCGGCGGCCCGCGCGGCTCGCTCGAAGGTGGCGAACGCCCGAAGTCCAAGCGGAAGGGCCAGGGGAAGAGCAAGCCGCGCCACAAACCCCATGTGAGGCCGAAGCCGCCTGGCAGCGACGGTCTCGTCGCCGCGGGTGAAGCGGGCGAACTCGAGGCGAAGTCGGTCGCTCGCAAGGTCAGCCACGGCTTCCCCGTCTTCTACCCGACCCGCCTCCCGGCCGAAGCCTCCTACGTCGAAAGCAACAGCTACTACCACGTGCAGGATCCGCGCGTGTACCACTTCAAGGACACCGACGGGAAGCGCCACGCGGCCTACCGGATGGTCGCCGAGTACGGCCCCGAATACGAAACCCAGTACTTCGGCGTCCAGGGCATCAAGGGCTGGAGCGACCCTCCGATCCTCGACAACCCGAGCGAAACCAGGATCATCCACGGGCGCGAGTACGACATCTACGTCGACGGCGACCGGGTCAGCATGATCGCCTGGCGCCGCGGCGACAACGCCTACTGGATCTCGAACAGCCTGCTGCAGTCGTTGACCGCCGACCAGATGGTCGGCATGGCGCGCTCCGCACGGGTGATAATCCCGATGAAGAAGCCACGGAGCAAGCGAGAGCAAGGGGGCGCACAGCCATGACGGAGGGCAGAGAGCCGATCGGGGTGATCGGCGTGGGTTGGGTCGGCCTGGTGACGGCGGCCTGCTTCGCCGAGCTGGGCCACCCGGTGGTGGCGCGCGACATTCTCGCGGAGAAGGTCGAGGCGCTTTCACGCGGCGAGTTGACCATCCACGAGCCCGGCCTCGGAGAGCTGCTGGCCCGCAACGCCGAGCGCCTCACCTTCACCACCGACATGGACGAGCTGCTCGGCGCCGCGCGGCTGCTCTTCGTCTGCGTCGACACGCCGCCGACGCGCTCGGGCGATGCCGACCTCTCGCGCGTGCGCTCGGTGGTCGAGGAGCTGGGCACCGGGGGCGACCACGTACTGATCATGAAGAGCACCGTGCCGGCGGGAACGGGTGAGGCGATCCGTCGCGACCGGCCCGACCTCGCCTACGTCTCCTGTCCGGAGTTCCTCAAGGAGGGCACCGCGGTCGCCGACTTCATGCACCCGGACCGCGTGGTCGTCGGCGTCGGCGACCACTCCGACGAGTACGGCGACCGCGTCGACGCGCTCTACGCGCCGCTCGGCGCCGAGGTCGTGCGCACCGACGTCGCCAGCGCCGAGATGATCAAGCTCGCCTCCAACGCCTTCCTCGCCACGAAGATCTCGTTCATCAACGAGATCGCGAACGTGTCCGAGGAGCTCGGCGCCGACGTCAGCGAGGTGG
>JASLJO010000008.1 GCA_030152505.1 Solirubrobacterales bacterium
CGGTCGCCGGAGGTGACGAAGATCTTCTCGCCGTTGAGCACGTACTCCTCGCCGTCGAGCTCGGCGGTGGTGCGGATCGCGGCCGAGTCCGAGCCGGCCTCGGGCTCGGTGATCGCCATCGCCGCCCATTTGCCACCGTAACGCTCGAGCTGCTCCTCGCTCGCCACCGAGGCGATCGCCGAGTTGCCGAGACCCTGGCGCGGCATCGAAAGCAGCAGGCCGACGTCACCCCAGCAGAGCTCGATGATGCCGAGCACGGTGGAGAGGTTGGAGCCGTTGCGATTGCCCTCGCCCTCGCCGCTGGAGCTGCGACGCACGCCGGCCGCTCCGGCGCCGCCGATGTCGGAGCCCTCGTTCATCCCGTCGATCAGCGAGGCGAGCATGTCGAGCTCCTTGGGATAGGAGTGCTCTTCTGCGTCGTACTTGCGCGAGATCGGCCGGAAGACCTCGGTGGCGACCTGATTGGCCTGGCCGGCCAGCGGCCTGAACTTCTTCGGTATCTCGAGATTGATCATCGTTCTGCCTTTCGCTCGGCCGATGGACTAGACGAGCAGGGCGCCCTCCATCACGCCCGCCGCTCGGAGGTCGCGGTACCAGCGCTCGACCGGATGCTCCTTGACGAAGCCGTGCCCGCCGAGCAGTTGCACCCCTTCGGAGCCGATCTCCATCCCCTTGGCGGCGCAGAGCTTGCGAGCCAGCGCCGCCTCGCGGTGGAAGTCCTCGCCCTGGTCGGCGCGACTGGCGGCGCGGTAGGTGGCGAGTCGCATGCCGTTCGTCTCGATGCCGATGTCGGAGACGCCGAAGGCGACCGCCTGGCGGTTGGAGATCGGTTCGCCGAAGGCGGTGCGCTCGTTGACATAGGGGATGACGTAGTCGAGCACCGCCTGGGCGGTGCCGACGGCGAGTGAGCACCAGGCGATGCGCGCCCGCTGCACGCACTCGACGTAGTCCTCGCGCCTGCCCTCGCCGAGCAGCGCGTCGCCGGGAAGGCGGACGTCCTCGAGCAGCAGGCGACCGGTGGCGGCGGGCCGCAGGCCCATCGCCGGCTCGTCGCGCACCGCCAGCCCCTTGGCGCCGGACTCGATCACAAACAGCGCCGGGCCCAGGCCCTCGGCCTCGGCCGCGACGAGGAAGAGCTCGCACTCGGTGGCGCGGGAGACCAGCGACTTGGCGCCGTCGAGGACCCAGTCCTCGCCATCGCGGCGCGCCTTGGTCGCCAGGCTCAGGGGATCGAAGAGGGGTCGCGGCTCGAGCAGCGCCAGGGCCGCGGCGGGGGCGTCCTCGCCGCCGAAGGCCGGCAAATAGGTGGCCTCCTGTTCGGCGCTACCCCAGTGGCCGATCGCGGTGGCGACCGCGCCGGGGGCGAGCGCGGCGTAGGCGATCCCCATGTCGCCGTGGGCGAGCGCCTCGCCCACCAGAGCGCTGGTGGTGGCCGCCTGCTCGTGCATCACGCCGCCCAGCTCCTCCGGGATGCCGAGCATGTTGACGCCGAGCTCGCTCGTCTGGGCGAGCAGCTCCTCCGGGATCGTGCGCTCGGCGTCTGCCTGCTGGGCGGCGGGCCGCACCTTGGCCTCGGCGAAGTCGCGCACCGCCTCCTGGAACATCTGCTGCTCGTCGTCGGGGGTGACGTCGAAAAGGCTGCGCGGCTTGCCCGTCGCCTGGCGCGCCGGTTTGCCCAGCTTCTGCGCCGCCTTGAAGGTCCGACCGGCGGCGGTCGCCGTGCGGAAGCCGCTCTTGGTGCCCTGGAAGAGCGCCCGCTCGACCTGTTTGCGGACGCGGATCCGGTCGAGCAGATCCGAGCCCGCGAGCCAGTTGAGCGCCCGCAGGCCGATGCCCATGCTGCGCTCGGCCACACCCGCTCCGTTGCCGTTTCCGTTCACTTGCTTTTCCTCCCGCTGATCTTGTTGGGGGTGGCTTGGGCCTCGACCGGCGTCAGCCGGCCATCGAGGTGAGGGATGTGCCGCTTGGCGTCGCGCACGGCGAAGTCGATCTCATCGCCGTCCGCGCCGCTGAGGAACTCGACCCGTCCCGGCAGCGGGATCGGCTTGCGGAAGCGCACCTCGACCTCGAAGGCATCGGGCGTGCGCCCCTCCAGCGCCGCCAGGCAGCGCGCCTTGGTCCACATCCCGTGCGCGATCGCGCCCGCGAAGCCAAGCGGCTTCGCGGTCAGCGCGTGCATGTGGATCGGGTTGCGGTCGCCGGAGACTGCCCCGTAGCGCCGCCCGAGGTCCCCGCCGAGCTTCCATGTCGCGCTCACCGCCAGCTCCGCCTCCGGCGCGTCGCCATCGCCTCCCCCGCTACGTGGTCGAGCTTTGCTCCGCATATCGGATGAAACCTCGACCACGGGTTGGGAGGGGCCGCGGCGCAGCATCGTGCTGGTCGACTCCCACACCTTCTGGCGACCGACCCAGGCCTCGGTGAGGAGGCTGAAGGTCTGGCCGCGTCTGTGCGGCTGAAGGGGGGTGGGGCGGACGGCGAGCTTCAGCTCCTCGGCGACCCCGATTGGCCTGTGCTGGACGATGCGGTTCTCGATGTGGACGAGGCCGACCGCACCGAAGGGGAAGCTCCCATCGGCCATCACCGCCATGTGCAGTGGGAAGGCGAGCACGTGTGGATAGGTGGAAGGGAGGGAGTCGCGCAGGGAGAAGCCGCAGACCTTGGCGTAGGCGGCGACCGCGTCGAGGTCGGGACACACGCCGTCGAGGACGAGCTCCGTGTCGGGAACGTCCTTGCCGCGACCGGGGACGAAGGGCAGCAACGAGGCGCCGGGAATCAGCGGCGCCGCCGCGCGGGCGTAGAGCGGCAGGATGCTGGGGGGGCTGTCGAGCGTCCGCGTCGCCATCAGGCTCCCAAGAGGCTCTGGCCGCAGACCCGGACCACGTTGCCGTTGACCCCGGTCGAGGCCGGGTTGGCGAACCAGGCGATCGTCTCGGCGACGTCGACCGGCAGCCCGCCCTGCGACATGCTGTTCATGCGCCGCCCGGCTTCGCGGATCGCGATCGGCATCGCGTCGGTCATCTGCGTCTCGATGAAGCCCGGTGCGACCGCGTTGATCGTCGCCCCCCGCTTCGCCAGCTCCGGCGCCAGCGCCTCGACCATGCCGATCACGCCGGCCTTCGAGGTGGCGTAGTTGGTCTGGCCGGAGTTGCCGGCGATGCCGCTCATCGAGGAGACGCAGACGATGCGGCCGTTGTGGCGCAGCAGGTCCCTGTGCAGCAGCTCGTCGTTGATCCGCTCCTCGCTGGAGAGGTTGATCTCCATCAGCGAGCTCCAGCGATCCTCGGGCATCTTGGCGATCGTGCGATCGCGGATGACGCCGGCGTTGTGGACGACCATGTCGACGCCGCCGGCGAGTCGCGTGGCGATCGTCGCCGGCGCGTCGGAGTCGGTGATGTCGAGCTCGATCGTCTCCGCCTCGAGTCGTTCGGCGACCGTCTGCAGGTCGTCGGCCAGCGCCGGCACGTCGAGCAGCACCAGCTCGGCGCCGTCGCGGTGCAGGATCGTTGCGATCGCCTCGCCGATGCCGCGCGAGGCGCCGGTGACCAGCGCCCGCATGCCGTCGAGCGGCTGCTTCCATTCCGGCGTCGGCGCCTCGGCGACGCCGGGGCCGATGCGAATGACCTGGCCGGAGACGTAGGCCGAGCGAGGGGAGAGGAGGAAGCGCAGGGTCGAGTCGATCTGGTCCTCGGCGCCCTCGGCCACGTAGACGAGCTGCACGGCGATGCCGCGGCCGATCTCCTTGCCGAGCGAGCGGGTGAAGCCCTCGAGCGCCCGCTGCGCGGTGGCCGCGCGGGCCGGCAGGCCCGCCGGCGGGGTGCCGAGGACGACGACCCGGCCCGAGCGTTCGACCCGCTTGACGTCGGGGTGGAAGAAACGCTGCAACTCGACCAGCTCGGTCGAGTCGGAGATCCCGGTCGCGTCGAAGACGAGCGCGGCGACCGGGCTGTCGGACTTCTGTGGTCGTGGCGCACCGATCTCACCCAGCAGCCGTTCCAGCGCCTTGCCGAGCCGGCCCCCCGGGGCGGCCCCGCTGAGCACCGCGCCGAAGGCCTCGACTTCGCCGGTGCCATGGCGCTTCAGCTCGACCGGGCTGGGGAGGCCGACGCGCGGCGCGATCAGCCTGCCGGGCGGCGAGTTGACGAGCTGCGCATAGAGGTCGCTCATCTGCCGTCCTTGCCTGGGGCCTCGAGGATCGCCACGACTCCCTGTCCGCCGGCGGCGCAGATGCTGATCGCGCCGCGGCCGGAGCCTCGCTCGTGCAGCTGCTTGGCCAACGAGGCGACGATGCGCCCGCCGGTGGCGGCAAAGGGGTGGCCGGCGGCGAGCGAGCCGCCGTTGACGTTGAGCTTCGCGCGGTCGATTGCGCCGAGCGGCTCGGTACGACCGAGCCGATCACGGCAGAAGCGCTCGTCCTCCCAGGCGCGCAGCGTGCAGAGCACCTGGGCGGCGAAGGCCTCGTGGATCTCGTAGAGGTCGAAGTCCCGCAGCGTCAGGCCGTTGCGGTCGAGCATCCGCGGCATCGCGTAGGCGGGCGCCATCAGCAGCCCCTCGCGTTTGTGCACGTGGTCGATCGCCGCCGTCTGGCCGTCGACGAACCTGGCGAGGATCGGCAGGTCCCGTTCCCTCGCCCACTCCTCGCTCGCCAGCAGCACTGCCGAAGCGCCGTCCGAGAGCGGGGTGGAGTTGGCGGCGGTCATCGTTCCGTCCTCGCCGCCGAAGACCGGCCCCAACTTGGCCAGCTTCTCGGTCGAGGAGTCAGGTCGCAGGTTCTGATCGCGCTCGAGGCCGAGGTAGGGGTTGACCAGATCGTCCATGAAGCCACGTTCGTAGGCGGCGGCGAGGTCGTGGTGGCTGCGTACCGTGAGCTCGTCCTGCTCCTCTCGCCCCACATCCCACTCGGCCGCCATCACGGCGCAGTGCTCGCCCATCGACAGGCCGGTGCGCGGCTCCTCGTTGCGCGGAATCGAGGGGACGACGTGGCCGGGGCGCAGCCGGGTCAGCAGCTTGAGGCGCCCTGCCGTCGACCTCTCGCGGTTGGCGTCGAGCAGCACCTCGCGCAGATCCTCGTTGAGGCCGATCGGCGCGTCCGAGGTCGTGTCGGCGCCGCAGGCGATACCGGAGTCGATCTGCCCGAGGGCGATCTTGTTGGCGACCAGGATCGTCGTCTCCAGCCCGGTGCCGCAGGCCTGCTGCACGTCGTAGGCGGGCGTCTCGGGTGCGAGCCGCGTGCCGAGCACGCTCTCGCGGGTCAGGTCGCGGTCGCGCGAGTGCTTGAGCACCGCGCCGCCGGCGACCTCGCCGATCGTCTCCCCGCCGAGCGAGAAGCGCTCGACCAAACCGTCGAGCGCGGCGGTGAGCATGTCCTGGTTCGAAGCGCGCGAGTAGACCGAGTTGGAGCGCGCAAAGGGGATCCGGTTGCCGCCGACGATGGCGACCCGACGGGGACTGTCAGTCAACGTCGAAGCCTTTCAGTTGGAGGTGATTCACCGCGTGCAGGGGCAGAGGCCTCCCGCCGCTACATAGATCGATGTAAAGATAACAAGACACCGATCAATGTCAAAATCACTGTGACCGGTCTCACTCTCCCGCGCGGGACCCACGGCTCCCTTCCGCGTTTGAGGTATGTTTCAAATTCTCTATAGGTACCGGAGGGGAGACGGTATGGGAATAAAGACGATGATCGCTGGGCTGATCGTGTTTTTGGCGTTGGCGGGAACGGCTCAGGCGTTTCAGTGGCATCTGGGGTACGGCCAGGCCAAGCACGCGACGAAGGAATTCGCGGAAGAAACGTGTCGTAGCGACCACAAGTGCGTCGCCTACAAGGTGGGCTCGTGCAAACGCGCCTCCGAAAGCCGCGTCGACTGTGCGGCGGGTTTTCTCTACAAGGGGGTCAACGAACCCGGCGACGAAGTCGTCTGCGCGCTGATCTTGCACTGGGGCGTCAACCACAGCGGAGAAGTGGCGCTGAAAAGGCACGGTAGGCCAAGCTGCAGCCAGGTGGAAAACGAAGCGGGCTAGATCTCGTAGAGCTTGATCACGCGGACGGTGCCGTCCGGGGCCGCGTCGACGCAGAGGTTGCAGAGGACGCACTCGTCGAGGTTCTTCTCGACGATCTCGACACCGGAATCGCTCGCCTTGAAGATGTCGACGGGGCAGACTTCTTCGAGCTTCTTGGCGAGCTCGGCGTCGGCTGCGACCGAGGCGTCGACCTCGACGTCGATGAAGACCTTGTCCAGCGTCTCGGCCATCAGGCGGTCACCCCCAGCTTCTCCTTGACCGCATCGGGGATCTCGTCGATCCGCTCGACGACGCGGATGCCCGAGGCTTCGAGGCGGGCGATCTTCTCCGTCGCCGTGTCCTCCTTGCCCTCGACGATCGTGCCCGCGTGACCGAAGCTCATCCCCTTCATCTCCTCGTCGTCCATGAACTTCCCGGCCATGAAGGCGACGATCGGCAGCCGGCTTTCGTTCTCGGCGACCCACTCGGCGAGCTGG
>JASLJO010000047.1 GCA_030152505.1 Solirubrobacterales bacterium
ACGGCTCGCGCATCGACGAGCAGTACAAGCGCCTCGGTGCCTCCTGCGACTACGAGAACGAGCGCTTCACCCTCGACGAGGGCTACGTCCGCGCCGTCTACCGCGTCTTCAAGCGGCTCTACGACAAGGGCTACATCTACCGCGACAACTACATGGTCAACTGGGACCCAGGGTCGCACTCGGCGATCTCCGACCTCGAGGTCGAGAACCGCGAGGTCGAGGACACGCTCTACTCGATCGACTACCCGGTCGAGGGCTCCGATCGGGTGCTGACCGTTGCCACCGTGCGCCCGGAGACGATGCTCGCCGACACCGCCGTCGCGGTCAACCCCGAGGACGAGCGTTACGCCGGCCTGGTCGGGCGGCACTGCGTGCTGCCGCTGGTCGGGCGGCGGCTGCCGATCATCGCCGACGAGCACGTCGACCCGGAGTTCGGTACGGGAGCGCTGAAGATCACCCCCGGCCACGACCCCAACGACTTCGAGATCGGCCGCCGGCATGGGCTCGAGGAGATCGGCGTGATCGGCCCCGACGGGCGGATGACCGACGAGGCCGGTGAACGCTTCGCCGGACTCAGCGCGGTCGAGGCACAGGAGGCGGTCGTTGCCGCGCTGCGCGAGGAGGGGCGGTTGCGCGACGAGCAGCCCTACGTCCATTCCGTCCCCTTCTCGGAGCGCTCTGGGGCGCGGATCGAGCCACTGATCTCGCTGCAGTGGTTCTGCCGCATGGACGAGCTCGCCGCCCCGGCGATCGAGGTGGTCGAGCGCGACGAGGTGCGCATAACCCCGGCGCAGTGGAAGCGCGTCTACCTCGAGTGGATGCGCGAGATCCGGCCCTGGTGCGTCTCACGCCAGCTCTGGTGGGGACACCGGATCCCGGTCTGGTACTGCGACCCCTGCGAGGAGACCTACGTCGCCGAGGAGGCGCCCGAGCGCTGCGGTGCCTGCGGCGGCGAGCTGCGCCAAGAGGAGGACGTGCTCGACACCTGGTTCAGCTCGGCGCTCTGGCCCTTCGCCACGCTCGGCTGGCCCGAGGACACGCCCGAGCTGCGCGCCTTCTACCCGACCAGCTTCCTCACCACCGCGCGAGAGATCCTCTTCCTCTGGGTGGCGCGGATGATCATGACCGGACTCGAGTTCGCCGGCGACGTCCCCTTCCGCGACGTCTACGTCCACTCGGTGATCCAGGCGCGTGACGGGCGGCGGATGTCGAAGAGCCTCGGCACCGGGGTCGACCCGCTGGAGGAAATCGACGAGCACGGCGCCGACGCGCTGCGCTTCGGCCTGCTGGCGATGTCCTCGACGCAGGACGTGCGATTCTCCGATGCCAAGGTCCAGCAGGGTGCCGACCTCGCCAACAAGCTCTGGAACGCCAGCCGGCTGATCCTGCTCGGCGTCGCCGAGGTCGGGGCGGCACCCCGGCCGCGCAACGTCGAGGACCGCTGGCTGCTCTCCCGCCTGGAGGCGACGATTGCCTCGGTAACGGCGAAGCTGGAGGAATACGACTTCGCCCACGCCGCCGCCGAGGCCTACTCCTTCTTCTGGTCGGAGCTGTGCGACTGGTACCTGGAGATCGTCAAGCCGCGTCTGTACGAGGAAGAGGAGGAGGTCTCGGCGACGCTGCTCTGGGTGTTGGAGCGGACCCTGGCGCTGCTGCACCCGATCATGCCCTTCGTCAGCGAGGAGATCTGGTCCTACCACCCTTCCCGGCAGGGACATCTGGCGGTGCACGCGTTCCCCGTCACGGACGGGTCCTTGCGCGACCCCGAGGCCGAGGCGGAGATGGCGGAGGCGATCAAGCTGACCCGCGACCTGCGCGCCTGGCGCGATCTCGTCGACATGGCGGTCGGGTCCATCCTGCCGATCCGCATCGAAAACTCGCTGCCCGAGTTCGTTGCGCGCCTCGCTCGGGTCGAGGTGATGGCGGATGGCACTCAGGCGGAGCCAATCGCTTCGGTGGGTGGCGCGAAGATCCTCGCTTCGGCCGAGATCGACGCCGAGGCGGTTGCGGCCCGCCTCGAGACGCGCCGGGAGGAGCTGCGCTCCGAGGTCGCCCGCGCCGAGGGCAAGCTCGGCAACGAGAAGTTCGTCGACAGGGCGCCTGCCGAGGTGGTCGAGGAGGAGCGGCGCAAGCTCGAGCGCTACCGCGTCGAGCTGGAGGAGCTGTCGGAATAGACCCGCGGGATCCCGAGGCCTACCTCGACTCGCTCGAGCCGATCGGCTGGAGGCTGGGGCTGGAGCGGATGCGGGCGCTGAGCACCCTGCTCGGCATGCCCCAGCACCGCTTCGCCTCGATCCACATCGTCGGCACCAATGGCAAGTCCTCGGTGACGCGGATGATCGCGGCGCTGTTGGAGGCGCAAGGCGTCCCCGCCGGCGCCTGTGTCTCTCCGCACACGGGGCGCTGGTCCGAACGGGTGCTGGTGCACGGCAAGGAGATCGGCGGCGCCGATTTCGCCGCCGCGGTCGAGCGCGCCGCGGTCGCGGCCGAGACGGTGAATCGCACCCTGGAGGAGGGCGAAGCGGTGACCCAGTTCGAGTTGGCGACCGCCGCCGCGTTCGTCGCGCTGGCGAGCGCACGGGTGAAGGCCGCGGTGGTCGAGGCCGGCCTGGGGGGGAGGCTGGACGCGACCAACACGATCCCCTCCAAGGTCACCGTGCTTACCTCGATCGGCCTCGACCACACCGAGTGGCTGGGTGAGACCGAGGAGGCGATCGCGGCAGAGAAGCTGGCGGTGCTGCGCGACCAGACGACCCTGGTGCTCGGCAGGGTGAGTCCGGCGGTCGCCGCGTCGGCCGAGCGCACCGCCAAGGAGCGCGGAGCCCGGCTGATTGTCGCGCCCGACGATCCCGGTGCCGGGATCGACCTGCGCGCCCCCGGCCAGTTCCAACGCCGCAATTTCGCTCTCGCCCGCACCGCGGCGGAGGCGTTCCTCGGTGGGCTGGACCCGGAGAAGGTCGCGGCTGTCGCCGGCGAGGTCGTGATCCCGGGGCGCTTGGAGCGGGTGGCGACCGACCCCCCGGTCTTCTTCGATGCCGCCCACAATCCCGATGGCGCCAGAGCGCTGGCCGAAGCGTTGCCCGAGGTGGCGGACGGGCGCACGGTGATCGCCGTTCTCGCCGTCCTCGCCGACAAGGACGCCCGCGCCATGATCCAGGCCCTGGCCCCAACCCTCAGCCACACCATCTGCACCGAACTTCTGGAGGCCGACGGGCCGAAAAGGGGAGCTCGGCTCCCCATTTCGGCCCGTCGGCGGTCGGTTGAGGCGTCGGAGCTGGCTCGAATCTGCGCTGAGGCTGGGGTGGCGGCTGAGGTGGAGGCGGACTTCGCGGCGGCGGTCGCACGGGGAAGGGAGCTGGCGCAGGCGGCAGGGGGGGCGCTGCTCGTCACCGGGTCGCACTACGCGCTGGGGCCCGCGAGGGCGGCGTTAGGATTGGACGCCCGATGAGTTCGAAAAGCGCCGGTTCGGAACTGCTCTCGATGATGGCCCTGGTCGCTGCCGTGGTGGCCGCGGTGATCCTGATCTTCTTCGGCCTCGGCTACCTGTTCGGCAGTCTCTTCCTCTGAGGACGAGGTGACAGGGTTCGCCGGGCGGGCGGCGAAGTAGACTCCCCGCCCCCTCTCCCACAGGGACAGCGGGCCCAGAGCCATGGCTATCGCGACCTTCGGCATCAGCAACAACGGCCTCAACCTGGTCGTCAACCTGCTCATCCTGATGCTGGTCGTCGTCTGGTTGGCTCTGATCGTGTTCACCTACCTCGACGCCAGGCGCCGCATCAGGGATCCCTTCCTGATCGGCTGCGCCACGCTCGCCTCGTTCATTCCCTACATCGGCACCGCGGTCTATGCGATCGTCCGCCCGCCCGAGTTCCTCGAAGACGCCCACGAACGCGAGCTCGAGATCAAAGCCGCCGAGCTGCGCGTGCGCCAGCTGACAGAGCACGCCTGTCCCGATTGCGGCTTCCCGGCGGAGAAGGACTTCCTGCGCTGCCCCGAGTGCCAGCGCCGCCTCAAGCATCCCTGTCCGAGTTGCGGCAAGCCGGTCGATCCCAGCTGGGCGCTCTGTCCTTACTGCGAGACCGCGCTTGTCAAACGCCAGAGACCGCGCCGTAAAGCGCGCCCGGAGGAGCGCAAGTCACCGCCGCGCGAGCAGGGCAAGGCGCCTCGCCCGAAAGGCGAGACCGAGGCCTCGAAGAAAGAGCCACCGAAACCAAAACGACCGCAAAGGAGCCCCAGCCGTGAGCCGGACCCTGATCCTCGTCAAGCCTGACGCCTTCGAGCGCGCCCTCAGCGGCGAGGTGATCGCACGGTTCGAGCGCAAGGGCCTGCGGATCGCGGCCCTGAAGACGATGGTGGCGAGTGAGGAGATCGCCAACCGGCACTACGCCGAGCACACCGAGAAGCCCTTCTTCGGTGAGCTGGTCGAGTTCATCACCGGCGGCACGCTGGTGGCGATGGTGCTGGAGGGGACCGAAGCCGTCGCCGCGGCGCGTCAGCTGATCGGGGCGACCAACCCGGTCGAGGCCGCGCCCGGCTCGATCCGCGGCGACTACGCGCTCGAGGTCACCTTCAACATGGTCCATGGCTCCGACTCCGACGAGTCGGCGGAGCGCGAGGTCGGCATCTGGTTTCCCGAGCTCGGCGCGTAGGTCGCGTTGGCAGAAACTGCAGTGCCCGTTAGGGTTCTGCCATGGCTGAGCACCGAGTGGTGGCGGTTCCCCTCAACGGGGTGAGGGCGCTCGACCTCGCCGCGCCGGCCCACTTCTTCGGTCACCTCGGCAGGGATCGCTACGACTTCGCGCTCGCCGGCGTCACGCCGGGCCCGGTGCGCACCTCGAGTGGATTCGAGATCCTCGTCGAGGCTGGGGTGGAGGTGATCGAAGCGGCCGACACGGTCGTCGTTCCGGGCTACGGGAGGATCGAGCAGGCGCCACCGGAGGCGATCCTCGACGCCCTCCGCACCACGGCGGAGCGGGGGGCTCGCATGGTGGCGATCTGCACCGGCGCCTTTGCCCTCGCTCACGCCGGGCTGCTCGACGGGCGCCGCGCCACGACCCACTGGGCCAGCGCGGATGCCCTCGCCGCCGGCTTTCCCGAGGTCGAGGTCGATCCCGGCGTCCTCTTCGTCGACGAAGGCCGGGTGTTGACCAGTGCCGGCGTCGCCGCCGGGCTCGACCTCTGCCTGCACATCGTCCGCTCCGACCACGGCGTCGAGCTGGCCACCGCCTTCGCTCGCCGCAGCGTCGTCGCTCCCCACCGCGATGGCGGCCAGGCCCAGTTTATCGACCTGCCGGTCCCGCCGGCCATCGAGAACGGAGCCGACCTCGCCGCCACTCGTGCCTGGGCGCTGGAACGCCTGGACCAGCCGCTCGACGTCGCCACGCTCGCCCGCCACGCCGTCGTCTCCCCCCGCACCTTCGCCCGCCGCTTCCGCGCCGAAACCGGCACCACCCCCCACAGGTGGCTGCTCGACCAACGCATCCTCCACGCCCGGCGGCTCCTGGAGCAGTCCGACGCTTCCATCGAGGAGGTCGCGTCGAGCTGCGGTTTCGGCAGCGCAGCTTCACTGCGAGCTCACTTCAAGCGCCGCACGGGTACCAGTCCCGCCACTTACCGCCGGACCTTTGCGGCGCCCGAGCCGAGCGCTGCATGACGCTGATCCTCGCTTCGGGATCCCCCCAGCGCTCAGAGATCCTGACCAAGCTCGGTCTCCAGTTTCAGGTTGTCGTCCCCGGCGTGGACGAGTTGACCGGCGGCGATCCCGAGCTCGAGGTAGTCGAGAATGCCCGTCGCAAGGCAATTGCAGCGGCCTCTCGCGCGGGTGGCGGCGTAGGGGGAACCGCCCCTGAGGAAGCTTTAGCTACCGGAAGGGGCGGTGGGTCCCCTGCGCCGACAGGACCCGCGGGCCGAGACCTCCCCGAAATCGACTCCTGCGTGGAGCTGTTCCCAACGGCGGAGTTCCAGGAGCGCGAGGTCTACGACTTCTTCGGAATCGTGTTCCGGGGGCATCCCGACCTCACACGGATTC
>JASLJO010000075.1 GCA_030152505.1 Solirubrobacterales bacterium
GCCGCGGACATCTCGCCCTTCAGGTCCTCGAGACGACGCTCAAGATCGGTGATCGTCGCGTCGAAATCGGTACTCATCGAGCGGACCATAGCGATAAGAGAACAGTTACCTGACGAAACAGAACGCTGTTCGTTGTGTGTACGCGCAACTGGAGTCGAAATCGCGCGCGATGCGGGAGTAGCCCACGTCCCGGATTGTGTCCGCGACCCCAAAACGGGGTCACCGCAGAGTGGAGCTCTGCAGACGATCAGATCCCCAACTGTTTTCCGAGTCTCCTTTCTGAACTGCAGCGAACCGCGCTTAACTACCGCGCCGGCGCCCGAGCGCGATCGTTTTTTGGAAGCCGCCCATTGCATCCCGGTCGAAGACCTCCAGCCGGGGCTGAGAGTCGCGCATCAGGCCTCTCCCGACCTGCACGGCCGCCGGCGCCGGCGCCGCGATGTAGACCTGGATCTCCCCGCAGGCCGGATGGTCGCGCTCGACCGTCGCCAAGAAGCGGTGGTAGGTCTCGGCGAAGGCGTCGAGCGAGCCGCGGGCGCTGAACAGCTCCCGCGAATGCGCCGAGTCCTCCGGCTCGATCTCGTAGACTGCGCTCCCGGATGATGCCGCGTCCACGTCCGCGCCGATCGGCGCCGTGAGCGAGACCGCCAGTGCCACCTTCGCCCCGTCCGGCCCTCCCCGGCGGCTGAGCCGAAACGCGGCGGCCTCGGCATCGGGGTTGAACCCCCACTCGCCATCGCCGGTGCCGTCCCGTCTGCGGGGGTAGACGGTGGCCGGAACCTTGTCGTCGAGGTGATGACCGAGGGCGACCAGGAAGGGGATGCGGCTGAGCGCGAAAACCGAGAGGTGCGGGATCGGTGCCTGCGCGTCACGCAGTCGGGCGGCGCTCTCGGCGATCAGGCTCTCGCCGGTCTGCCAGTACGCGGGATCGCCCTCCGTTGGTAGCGCCCGCAGATCGATCTCGAGGTCCTCGCCGGCCAGTGCTGCCCGGAAGTCGGGGTAGCGCCCGTCGGCGATCACGGCTCTCTGCACGGCCTCCCGGGGGACCTCAACCGCCGCGCCGCGGATGCCGCCGACCATCCGGATCACCACGGTCTTGGAGTCGGCGCTCAGGCCGGTCAGCAGCCTTATCCGGTCCTCGTGCTCGCGCTTCATCGCCAGGAGCCAGTCGATCCCGTGCTCGGCGATCTTGCGGTCGATCAGCCGGTGGTGTTCGCGACAGAGCAGCATCAGGTTCGGCTCCTCGTTTCTGAGCGCCGGCGCCAGCGGCGCATCGCCTCTCGGGGAGCCGGCCCCGTCGGTCGCGCCGACCACGTGGGCACGCTCCCCCAGGTTGAGCTCGTATCCCGTTAGCTCCTCCTCGAGGAGGTAGCGGTTGCAGCCCCGGTACTCGCAGCGCCCGCCGCTCAGGACCCATAGCCGCAGGGTCGCCTCCGGGGAGATGGTCCCGCGCGAGGCGCCCATCAGGCCGTCTCGGCGCCGGCCGGCTCGTGGCCGCCGCCTAGCCAGCGCTGGTTGATCTTCCAGAGCTCGAAGTGCAGAAGCCACTCAGAAGCCCAGGGGATGATCGTCCGCGCGATCAGCTTGCCGTCGTCCCACTGCCAGGGGAAACACAGGCAGAGCGCGTCGCCGCCGAGGATATGGGGGAGAGTCTCGATCCCCTCCTCCCGTAGCGGCGGGTCGAGCACGTGCACCCGCGGCGCCCGGCCGCCGAAGGCGTAGGCGAGGGTGACCGTGTAGGTCACCGACAACGGCGTCGGCTGCAGCTCCCCCCGCCAGTAGAGCCGGTTCCGCGAGATCCTCACGTCGCGGGTCACCGGCAGGCCGGCGAGGGGGCCGAGCTGCTGCACCAGCGTTCTGGGGTCAGCTGATCTCGCCATAGAAATCATGCCTGCGGACCGGCGTCTTCCCCGTGGTGGAGAGGATGCCGGTGCCGGCCGCGAAGCCGAGCGCCCCTTTCTCGCGGGCCTGTTTGTAGGAGCCGCCGAGCTTCTCGGCTGCCTTCTCGACGGGTCTCGAGCCGAAGCTCTCCGAAAGCCGGGCGGCGACCCGGTCGAGGCCCCGGGTCGACTCGGCCTCGCGGAGGTCTTCGCCGAGCTTCGCCAGCCATTCGAAGAAGCGGCTCGCCTGCTCGGGGTGGCGACGCCAGCGGTCGGCAAAGTCCTCCCGCGGCTCGACCGGGTTCGGCACCGAGTAACCAGCCTCGGTGCGCTGGACGTGTTCGGGCATCTTCTCGACCGCGTCCAGGACCGCCTCGTAGAGGCCCTGCTCGCCCTCGTAGGCGTGGGCGGCCAGCGTCGTGATCATGATCGACGCCGGACGGGCGTCGAGGTTGGCGGCGAAGAACTCATTGCGGTGCAGCTTGAGCACCTGGACGACCCGCTGCAGGGTGGTCTGCACTTCCCAGGAGGGGATCGCCGCCGGCTCGGTATGCGCGGCCTCGGCGAGCATCGCCCGCTTCGCCTCGAACTCAGCCGTCGCCTGGCTGCGGAACCAGCGGGCGAAGGCACGCGGGTTGGAGCGCTGCCATTCATGCAGGTCGCGGTCGGTGATCAGGATCGCGGTGCCGCCCACCTCGGGGTTCGGGATCGCCGGCAGCACGTCGAGGTGGAAGCGCTGGGAGGTGCGGTATCCCAAGGTCCAGCAGCGACTGCGGGCGTCGAGCGCGATCGGCCCGTCGGCGAGGTGGGAGTGGGCGCGGCGGTAGTCCTCGAGCACGGCGCCGACCTCGCCCTTTAGCTTGCGCTGGGTGGTCGCCTCCTTCTCCACTTCTCGCAGGCAGACGCTGTCGACGTCGTACTCGTCGGTCCCGTATGGCAGGACCACCGTGTTCAACAGGAAGGACCCCTGCGGGTACACGAACCAGCCGGCGTCGCCGTCCGCGTAGCTCGCGAGCCAGTTGCCGACGCGTTCGTACTCCGCGGTAGCGGCGCGGCGCAACTCGGGGGGGATGTCGAGTACGGCGACGGTGCCGCTGAGCAGGCGGCTGATCAACTCGGATCTGGAATCAAACATCGGGACCTTTCGGTTGGTTGACTTGCACCAACCCCGAACCCCCGATCGAGCCAATCCTTCAGTCTCCTTTCAGCGGCCGACCCGCCCGAGGGCGTTGGCGCGCATCAGCGCATAGGTCAGGACCTGGCCGCTGACCCCGAACTCGCCCCGCAGGGCCTGCATCGACTGAGTGCGGGCGATCGCCGCATTTAGCTCGGCGCGCGGGATCAGCAGCTCCGAGGCGAAGGCGTTCGCCTCGGGCTCGACCTTTGCGCGCTCGCCTTCGTGGCGAAGGACGTGGTGGCCGATCTCATGGGCGATCGAGAAACGCCTTGCGGCCGGGATCAGCTGGGTAGGCACCTCGATCACCTCGCCGATCAAAAGGCCCTGATGGTCGAAGGGGCCGACGTCGATCGTGAGGCCGAGGTCCTTCGCCAGGGGCTCGAGCTCGTAAGGGGGGCCAGCGATCTCGTGCTCGCGGTGGAGTTTCTGGGCGGCCAGGATCGCCATCTTGCTCTCGGGGACGTCGCGGGGGCTGCGGGCCACGCTGCGGGGCACGAGGGCACCTTCACAGCGCGGGCAGGGGTCGTCGACCGAGCGCGGCATCTCCTCGCCCTCCCCGACCCACTCGCTTTCACGGCTGGTCGTGTCCACCTCGAAGCCGCAGTATTCGCACTTGAGTTCGTGCTCCTCAGCGTCGTACGGGTCCTCGATTTCGAGGTCCTCGGAGCCGCACTCGGTGCAGACCTCTTCGAAGCGGCTGCGCAGCTCGTTGTGGTGCCCGCACTCCCGGCAGACCTTGACCGTCAGAGCCCGAGCTCCTTTTCCAACTCAGTCCCGTAACGCTCAGCCAACTCCTCGACTATCTCGGGGTCGCGTCGCTTTCGCGGCTGGGCGCCTCGCATCTTGCGCGCCATCGCCGGCCGGGCGTTCAGGTTGACGCCCGCGTTGTGGGCGCGAACCGAGCCCTTGGCCAGCGAGACCACCCGGCGGCTTGCCAGAAGCCCCAGCCTGCGGATCGCGCGTGCCATCGCCGCAACCGGGATTTCGGCGTGGGGGTCGGCCTTCGCCGACTCGAAGGCAAGCCACACACGCGGCTCGAGGTCCAGCTCCTCGCTCAGCTCATCGAGCTCGATCGAGAGGTCCTCCCGGCGTGCCTCGATCACCGGGCCGAGCTCCTCGCTCGCCTGCAGCATCGCCCAGGGCGCATACCAGCGCCGCAAGTCATCGGCGACCGCAACCTGCCTCCCTACCCGGGGGTCCTCCTCGCCGAGGATCGGCGGCCCGCCCGGGGACTCGATCTCGGCGCCGCTGAGAAAAGCGTCGAAGGCCTCGATCAGCCTCCCGAAGTTGCTCTCGGAGAGCTTATCGACCGCCTCCACCGTCTGCTCGATCAGGACCCGGTCCCCGGCCCAGATCGCCGCGGTCGCCTCATACCCAAGGACCTCGGGCGAGAGCTCCAGGTCGGCCTCCGAGGCCCAGTCGGCTTCCGCGAAAAGAGGCAGGATCAAAGCCTGCTCCTCGTCGGCCTCGAGGATCGCGCCAACCAGATACTCCGCGACGCTCGGTGCCCAGATCGTCCAGACCGTGCCTGGCTTGGGTATCGACTCGGCGCTGCCGCCCGGGGCCCGCGCGACCTCGCCGAGCTCGGGCTCGGAGGTCTCGATTCGCGCCTGCAGCGCTCGGCAGCGCAGGCATTGGGACAGATGGCTCTCGAACACCTCCGAGGCATCGCGGGCACAGAGTTCTGAAATCGATCGGCAGCTCATTTGTTCTCTACGAACAGGGCATCGAGGACTAGCTTCAGAACTGGCTCCGCGTCAGCGCCGAGGCGGGCGAGGATACCTTCGATCTGGCGGCGCTCGTGGGAGATCGTTCCCGTCGAGCAGCCGAGGCTCGCCGCGAGGTCCTCGCCGCTGATCCCGGCGTCGATGCCGACCAGGATCTCGGCTTGGCGGCCGCTCAGCTCGGCGAGGGTTGCCGTGGCCAGCTCCTCTCGCAGCACCTCGGCCTCAGGTCCGGCACCGCGGTCGCCCTGATCGGCGTCGAGCTCCTCCTCGCCCGCCGGCTCCTCGATCGCGAAGCGGAGCTTGAGGGCGCGAACGATCGTGCCCGCATCCATTGCCCCGCCCTCAAGGAGGCCCGCCACGAACCGCCCAAGTTCCTCGGACTCGAGCAGCGGTGAGAGCTTGCGAGCATCGGTCTCATAGCGGATGACGTGGAAGTCGCCGAGCGAGAAGCCCAGGGCGGCGAGGTCACGATCTTCACCGGCGAAGGGCTCGCGGGTGCCGTCGGCGAGGCACCAAACGCCCGAACCCGCTGCGGTCTCCGCGAAGCGATCGTCCTCGTGGAGCAGGGTGCCGACCCTCCTGAAGAGATTTGAGGCCTGTGAGCGCTTCAGCGAGTCGATCAGGTGCTGGCGGACCGAGGTCTCGGCCATGCGCCGGAACACCGAGAGGACCGGCGAGCGCTGCACTATCGCCAGCAGCTGCCCGCGCTCGACCAGCCGGGTGGCGATCCAGTCCGCGGTGACCTCCGCGATCGCCTCGTCGCTCCAAACACCGTAGGGCGAGTAGTGGCGCGGCAGCCCCGAGGTACGCACCAGGAGCCCGACGATCCGCCGGCACTCCTCCAGCAACGCGACCGGAGGCTCTTCACGGGCGATTACCGCTGTGCGGGCATTGGTGTAGTCGTTCTCGTTCACTTGCGTGGGCCTTTACGTCTCTGCATTGCCAGGATTTCCG
>JASLJO010000081.1 GCA_030152505.1 Solirubrobacterales bacterium
CCCAACCACTTCAGCCAGATGGACCACTTCTTCATCGGCCTCTACCTGCGCCGGAAGATCCGCTTCATGGCCAAATCGCAGATGTTCGGACCGCCCGTTCTCACCTACGTCTACAAGCACGGCGGCGTGATTCCGATTCGCCGCGGCCACCACGACGAGGAGGCGTTCAGGACCGCGTTCACCGTTCTCGGCCAGGACGGGATGTTGCTGATCTATGCCGAGGGCGGCCGCTCGCGCAGCGGCGAGCTGGGCGAGCCGAAACGGGGGGTCGGTCGCCTTGCGCTCGAATCGGGCGCCCCGGTTGTGCCCGTTGCGATCCACGGCTCCGCCGGCGTGCGCCGCTGGAAGCGGTTTCGCTTCCCCAAGGTCACGGTGCAGTACGGCGAGCCGATCGCTTTCCCGGCCGAGAAGTCGCCGAGCCGCGAGCGCCAGCTCGAGGTGGCGGGCGAGGTCTTCGGCCGGGTGCGCGAGATGTACGAGGGGCTGGCTAGGAGTAACGCTCGCCGAGCTTCTCGAAGAAGCCCGGATCGTGCCCCGGCGTGACGATCGCGTCCGGGTACTCGCGACGGAACAGTTTCAGCTCCTGGATCGAGCGCCGGTAGTTGTGCGCATCGAAGGGGCGCGGGGCCAGGGGGGCGCTGCCGTCGAGCTGGCCCTGGGTGTAGACAGCATCGCCGCCGATGACGAAGTCGCGCTCGGCCAGATGGGCGATGACCGAGATGTGCCCGGCGCTGTGCCCGGGCGTGTAGGCGAGGCGGATCGAGCCGTCACCGAAGAGGTCGAAGCAGCGGGCGAAGCTGGCGTAGGAGTCGATTCCGCCCCGGTCGAAGTCGACCGTGCGATAGTCGAAGGCGTAGTCGAAGTGAGCTCGCCGGTAGCCGTTGGCGAGGGGTTTCGGTCCCATCGTGGCCGCCTCCCACTCGACCTCGCTGATGACGAAGGTCGAGTTGGGGAACTCGGAGATCGCCGAGCTGTGGTCGAGGTGGAGGTGGGTCATGACGACGACCGGAAGCTCTCCGGGGTCGAGGTTGCGGGCGCGCAGCTGGGCGGGCACGTCTTCGCCTGCCTCCAGCGCGGGCTTGCCGAAGCGGGCCCCGAGGCCGCCGAAGTTCTCCTTGCCGTCGGTGGCGATCGAGGGATGCAGGCCGGTGTCGACGAGGATCGCGCCGGCGCTCGGATGGCGGATGAGGAAGGCTGGACAGGGGACGACGGTCGGCGGCTGGCCGCTGAGCAGGGCGCGCACCAGCTTGACGGTCTCCAGGCGTCCACCCGGGCGCTCCATCATCGGCAGTGGCCAGGTGACGTGGCCGGCGATCAGCGGCTCGACGCTCACCGAGGCGCCGGGCGTCCCGCCGGCGAGCGGCTCGTGCAGCGGTTTAGCCTCCACATGCACCTTCATCTGTGTGCCACATTACCTGGGTTCAGGTCACCTATAGGGTTGCTGAGCGATGGCTGAGAGCCCACATTCGCGCATCTTCAGGGACGGTCTGCTCGAGGACCAGGTCTGCCTCGTCTCCGGCGCCGGCAGCGGCCTGGGCCGCGAGACGGTCCTCGAACTGGCGCGGCTCGGTGCGGTGGTGATCGGTTGCGGCCGCCGCGAGGAGCCGCTGGCGGAGACCGCCGCCCTTGCCGCGGGTCTGGCCGGTTCCTTCGAGCGCGAAGCGCTGGACATCCGCGACGAGGAGGCCGTCGAGCGACTGTATGACGGGCTGCTGGAACGCCACGGACGGCTCGACGTCCTCGTCAACAACGCCGGCGGACAGTTCCTCAGCCCGGCTGAGGCAATCACGCCCAAAGGCTTCCGCACGGTGATCGAGCTGAACGTGCAGGGAACCTGGCTGATGACCCATGCGGCGGCGACCAGGGCCTTCATCCCGCAGGGCGGCGGCAAGGTGCTCAGCGTCACCCTCTCGCCCCACAACGGCATGCCCGGCATGGTTCACTCCGGTGCCGCCCGGGCGGCGGTCGAGAACATGATGCGCACCCTGGCGATCGAGTGGGCGCGCTTCGGGATCAAGACCTGCGCGCTCGCCGCCGGCCAGTTCGCCACCGAGACGCTCTTGACCAAGTATCCGCAGGTCGTCGTCGACAACCTCGAGCGCTCGATCCCGATCGGCCGGGCCGGGCGGGCGGAGGAGATGGCCTGGCTCGTTGCCTACCTGGCCTCGCCGGCGGGCGACTTCTTCTCCGGCACGACGATCACCATCGACGGCGCCCGCGACAATTGGGCGGGGCCGTGGCCACCCGAGGCGATCGCCGAGGAGGGCGAGCCAGTGGCCGAGGAGCGTCGCCCGAAGCAGTGACGGGGCGCGTTACTTGCCCTATGGGAAAGTAACGCGCCCGCTAGCGGGGCTCGAGGACAACCAAGGGGATTTCGCGCCCCTTGCTGCGCGCCTGGTAGTCGGCGTAGCCGTGGTAGCTCTTGACGACCACAGGCCAGAGGCGCTTCCGCTCCTCGGCGTCGGCGACGCGAGCATGGACCGGCCGCCGCTCGCGGCCGACCTGGGCGGTCGTGTCGGGGTTGGCCATCAGGTTGTGGTACCAGGCGGGGTGCTTGGGATAGCCGCCTTTGGAGGCGACGACGACCAGGTCGGCGCCGTCCTTGACGTAGAGCAGCGGAGCGGTGCGCTTGGTGCCGCTCTTGGCGCCGACGTGGTCGAGCAGCAGCATCCTTCCGCCGACGCCCGGCACCGTGTGGCCGAGGCGCCCACCCGTCCTCCGGTAGAGGAACGTGTGGACGCCCATGAGACGGCGCGTGAGAGGCCAGACCCGATCCCCGATGTCGAGGTAGAGGACCTGCGACCTGCCCTCTGGGGGATTGGCCTTGCTCAGGTGTACATCCCCCCGAACTGTCCTCCGGTCACGTTCAGAATCTGGCCATGCACGTAGTTGGCGTGCTGGGAGCAGAGGAAGAGGACCGGACCGGCGGCCTCCTCGGGAGAGGCGGGGCGACCGAGCGGGATGATTGCCGAGGCCATCGCCCGCATCTGCTCGGGGATGCCGAGCTCGATCTTCTCGCCGCCGGGGGCGGTCATCTCGCCGCCGGCCTCCTTGGCCGCGGTGAGGCGCGTCTCGACGAAGCCAAAGGCGACCGCATTGACGTTGACCTTGAACTGTCCCCACTCCTTGGCCAGGGTTTTGGTCAGACCGACGACGCCGGCCTTGGCCGCCGAGTAGTTGGCCTGACCCGCGTTGCCCATCGTGCCGGAGATCGAGGAGACGTTGACGATCTTGCGGAAGACCTCCTTGCCCTCGCCGCGCTCGGCCTTCGCCGCCTCGCGCCAGTGCGGGGCCAGTGCCCGGGTCATGCGGAAGGGGACGATCGTGTGGATGTCGAGCATCGCCTGGAACTGCTCGTCGGTCATCCGGTGGACTACGCCGTCCCAGGTATAGCCGGCGTTGTTGACGACGATGTCGACCGCCCCGAAGGCGTCGACGGCAGCGGCGACGAGCTCGTCCACAGCGTCGGGCTTGGTCAGGTCACCGGCGTGGACGGCGGTTTCGCCGCCGATCTCCCCGGCCGCCTGCTCGGCGACGTCGGCGTCGAGGTCGTTGATCAGCACCTTGGCGCCCTCGGCGGCGAACAGCTCCGCGGTTGCACGGCCGATTCCCCGGGCGGAGCCGGTGACGATCGCCGCTTTCCCATCAAGAAGTCCCATCTGTCTTGCTCTCTCCTTATCGGTCGTGAAGTCGGCGGAGAGGCTACAAGGAACCGCGCTGACTTGGCCGACCGGCCAGTCGGATGCCTTTGCCCCTGACAAAACGACCGATTCGTCGTTATTGACTTATATGAGTGCCATGACGTCCGACATCGGCGACATCGGCGCCGTGGGCGCGAAGAATCGCGGAAAATCGGTGCCGGGGCGCTTGGCATGTGCGTGTACGTCTGATAGACAACAAGCTGCGTACGAGAAGGGTCGTCCGCAAAGAACGTGCCCCGGCTGCTTCACCTCCCATGAGCAGCCGGGGCACTGTTCCTCAGGCCTTGGAGGGTCTAGGCGCTTGCTTGGTTTCCCGAGGCGGCGATTGCGGCCAGGTCCCGCGGTTGCAGCAAGGCCAGAAGGGTGCCACCGTCGACGATCGCCAGGCCGCCCTTGCGCAGCTTCGCCTTGGCGCCGGTGAGGCGGGCGAGCTCGTTCGACATGTCGGGCTCATGGCCGACCAGCATCACCTCGCCGCGGCCAGCCGAGAGGCCGAGGGAGTCGAATTCGCCTTCGGCGAGCTCCACGGCGATCTCAGGCTCCAGCCCGAGCGCCTCGCAGGCCAGCCGCGCGGTATCGGCCGCGCGCACCTTGGGGCTGGTCAGGCAGGCGTCGATCCGGGCGCCGAGGACGGCCAGCGCCCGCCCGGCGAGCTGCGACTGCAGCTCGCCCTTCTCCGTCAGGCGGCGCGCGGCGTCATCACCATTGCCCCGCTCGGCCTCGCCGTGTCGCAGCAGGTAGATCACGGGCCGGAATCCTAGAGATCCGGGTCAGGAGCCCGCGTCGGTCCGGTCGCCTGGCGGTGGCGAAGCAAGTAGGCGATAGTCGAAGATCGTCTCGAAGCCCATCGCCCGATAGAGGGGCTCGCCCATCGGCGAGGCCTGCAACGAGGCGATCTCGGCGCCCATCTCGAAGCCGGCGTCGACGGCGGCCGTGGTCAGCACCCGGCCGAGCCCGCGGCCGCGGGCGTCCCCGGTCGTCCCGACCCAGTAGATGCCGGCGACGTCGTGGCTGACGATCGTCATGGCGATGCCAGCGGGCCGGCCGTTCAGAAGGGCCAGGAAGGCGGCCGCGTTGGCGGCGGTGAGGCCGTCGTGCTTCTCGTAGAAGGCGAAGATCTCCGGTGGGAAGCCGATGCTGGCGTAGGCGTCGGTGGCGACCCGCCAGTAGTCGGCGGCGTCGGCTGCGGATGTCACCCGCCGCAGCTCGACCCCATCGGGAAGTCGGTGCGCCTCGGCGGGTGCCCGGAGCACCATCTCGGGCATCTCGTACGCAAGCTTCAGCCCGGATGCCTCGGCGACCGCGATCAGCTCGCGGTCCGCATCGACCTCTGCTCGCGCCCAGAGCGCGAAGCCCCGTCCGCGGTCGCCGAAGAACTCGCGGGCTCGCGCCAGGAGGGCGCTCGGATCGAGGCCGTCATCGGTGCGGAAGGCGGCGTTCGATATGAGCGGGTGGGAGGAGCGGCCGGCACCGAGAATCCAGCCGGAACCCGCCTCGATCTCAGCTCCGGGATCGAGCGCGAAAAGCTGCCGCGAGCTGTCAACCAGATTGAGGTGAACGTCGCCATGGGTCAGTGACATGCGCCCAGCCTTCTCAATCCGCCGCGGTAGACGCGCATCGAGCTACGTCGCCAGTCGCCGTGAGTCTGGCGACGCAGGCTCGGCACCCGCTCGCGGTGGAAGGGTGAGCTGAGGCTCTCGGCGTGGCCGATCACATTGCGCACCCGGATGTGGAAGCGGCAGCGCAGGTATTGCGTGAGGCGCAGCGAGGCATCCAGCTGGCGGCGGTCCCCGAGTATGTCCGCGTCGCTGAAGCCGACGTGCTCGATGCCGATCGCGGTCCAGTTGAGGCCGACGGTGTGACGGCAGCGGGTGCGCAGGTTGACCAGCTGGAAGATCCGCCCTGAGGAGGAGACGACGAAGTGAGCGCAGACGTTGGGCAGCTCGTGCAGCTCGGGGTCGGGCACGTCCGGGGCGAAGGTGTTGTGGACGGCGGCGGCGCTGCTTGTCTCGGCGACGTGCTCGACGATCACCTGGGGATGGCGCAGCCGCCATGTCCGTTCGCCGTAGTGGCGCTCGGAGTAGGCCGCCATTTGGTGCTTGCGCTTCGGGCCAAAGGGGATCAGCCAGCGGCTGATGGATGGGCGGAGTTGCCGGGGGGACACGGCGTTGGAAGAGGACCCGGCGGGGGGAGCGACCACGCCGAGCAGGAGCGCCAGGGAGGCGATCGCCGCGGCTCGCCGGTTCAGGAGTCACCGCCGATCGCTCGCCGGCTGAGGGGGTCGCCGGTCGAGGCGAGGTAGTCGTCGAGCGTCCGCGACTTTTCGGTGTCCTCGTAGACCTCGTAGTCGCGCAGCAACCCCCATGAGATCCGCCCCCAGATCACGTAGCGGTTTTCGTAGACGCGATCGCCATCGGGCGAGTCGAGGTGGTCGCGTCCACGGATGCAGATCGTCTGCCTCCAGGGGAAGCCCTTGAGCACGACCTCGTCCGGCGAGATCTGCAGCCCGACCTCGGCGAAGCGGCGAAGCCAGGGCTCCAACTCGGCCTTGCCGTTGAACTCTCCCGCCCACGAGTTCTTCCCCGGGAAGCGGAAGCGGACGTCCTCGGCGTCCATCCTCAACGTCGGCCCGAGCTCCCCTTCGCTCGCCTTCGCCATGTTGCGGGCGATCATCTTCTTGCCCAACCAGGACAGCATCGGCGCCTCCTTTCCGTGAGTCGTCCGCGGAAGTTAGCGCGGTGCCGCGCCACGCGAGGAGAGAGGATGGCATCTGTGACGCGAAGCGACGAGAAGATCCTGCGAGCCGCATACGCGGCGTTCAACGCCCGCGACCTCGAGTCGGCCCTGGAGCTGATGCACCCCGAGGTTGACTGGCCCAACGCCTGGGAGGGAGGCCGGGTGACCGGCCGCGAGGCCGTGGCGGCCTATTGGACCCGCCAGTTCAAAGAGATCTCGAGCACGGTCGACCCCAAGCGCTTCGACCACGACCTCGAGGGCACGATCACCGTCACCGTCCATCAGGTCGTCCGCGACGCGAAGACCGACGAGGTCCAGTCCGACACCTACGTCCTCCATCGTTGGCGCCTCACGGACGGACTCGTGGTCCGCATGGACGTACTGGAGGCCTCGAGTTAGGACCCGGCGAGCCGAACCCCGCCGTCCTCGGTGACCGTCCAGTGTGGATTGTGGGCGATCTCCCAGGGATGGCCGTCGGGATCGAGGATGACGGAGCTGTATCCGCCCCAGAACGTCTCCGCCGGCTCACGGCCGATTCGCGCCCCCGCCGCTCGTGCTTCCTCGGTGATCTCGTCCACCTCCCCCGGTGAGCTGACGTTGAGCGCCAACGTCACGCCACCCCAGCCAGGAGAGTCCTCGACGCAACTGTCCTCGGCCAGCCTGCCACGATCCCAGAGCGCGACCACCATCTCCCCGGCCTGGAAGAAGACGACGTCGTCATCCGCCCTCGCATTGGTGGCCCATCCGAGCCCCTCATAGAACCGCCGCGCCCGCCCAAGGTCCGCGACGCCAAGGGTGATCAAGTTGACCCGCTGCTTCAT
>JASLJO010000098.1 GCA_030152505.1 Solirubrobacterales bacterium
ATTGCGCCTGTGAACGACGGTCGCATACCGATCCTCTACCTCGCTCCCTGGGTCGACCTCGGCGGCTCGGATCGGGGGACGATCGATTGGTTCAAGCACATCGATCGGAAGCGCTGGGCGCCTTCCCTGATCACGACCACCCCCTCCCCGAACCGCTGGCTGCGCCAGGTGGAGCCCTACGCGGAGGAGGCCTGGGACCTGCCGGACCTGATGCCCGGCGCGGCCTTCCCGGAATTCGTCCTCGGCTTCATCGAGAGCAGGGGGATCCGGCTCGTCCACATCATGAACTCGCGCCTGGGCTTCGATCTGTTGCCGGACATGACCTGCCTTCCCGAACCCCCTTCGGTTGTCGTCCAGCTTCATGCCGAGGAACCGGACCAGACCGGCTACGTCCGCTATGTGACGCGTCGCTACGGCAACCTGATCGACGCATTCTCGGTCGTCAGCGAGGACCTCAAGCAGACGATTGCCGACTATGAGGTCCCACCAAGCCGAATCGAGGTGATCTACCTCGGCGTCGACGGGGAAGGCGAGTTCGATCCCGCCCGGGTCGAGCCGCCGGGTTCACCCGCGAACGGAGCTAAGAGGATCCTCTGGCCGGGCCGCCTGGTCGAGCAGAAGGACCCGTTGTTGACGATGGAGGCCCTCGCACAGGTGAAGGCGAGGGGGGCGGAGTTCGTGCTCGACGTCGTCGGCGACGGCCATCTGAAGGAGCCGGCGCTGGCGCGGGCAGAGGAGCTCGGGCTCAGCGAGGAGATCAACTGGCACCCCCCCTCCCAGGAGATGGCCCGCTGGTACCGCGGCAGCGACCTGGTTCTGATGACGAGCGTCTACGAGGGGATCCCGCTCGTGATCTACGAGGCCCTGGCGATGGGAGTCCCGGTGGTTGCGCCGGCGCTGCCGGGGAACGCCGAGCTCATGGACGCCGACAGCGGCGTGCTGGTCGAGCCGCGTGACGACGTCGACGGCTATGCCGACGCGATCGTCAGGCTGCTCGAGGACGACGGACGTCGCCGCGAGATGGGCGAGCGCTCGCGCAGGCGCATGCTGGACAATTTCTCGCTCGCCGAGATGGGCAGTCGCCACGATGAGCTTTACGAGCGGCTCCTGTCCCGGCGGACCGTGAGTAGCCAATGGCGCAACAGGGCGGTGTTCGACGACGCGGGTGCCCGGGACCCCGGGCCGGCGGGGGTCTCGCCCCTGCGGCTTCCGCGCGATCCGCTGCCGGAGCGCAACGTCGGCGTGATCGTCCCCTGCTACCGGCACGGCCTCTTCCTCGACGGTTGCATCGCCTCGATCAAGGCACAGACGCTGCCGCCCGCCGCGATCGTCGTCGTTGACGACGCCTCCGAGGACCCGGAGACGATCGAGGCGCTCGCCCGCCTCGACGAGGACCCGGCCGTGACCGTCCTGCGCCAGGCCGAGAACGCCGGCCCCAGCGCCGCCCGCAATCGGGCGATCGCCGCGCTCGACACCGGCTACTTCCTGCCGATCGACGCCGACGACGAGCTGCTCCCGGATGCGCTCGAGCGGATGCTGGCACAGCTCGAGGCGGCGCCCGAGGAGATCGGCTTCGTCTATCCCAACGCGCAGCACATCGGCAACCAGTTCGACTATTTCGAAGCGCCGGCCTACAACGTCTGGCTGCTGATGGCGCAGAACTACTGCGCGTCGCCGGCGTTGTTCGATCGCCGCCTGTTCGACGACACCGGGATCGCCTATCCGGAGGAGATCGTGGTCGGCCACGAGGACTGGGACCTGATCCTGCAGCTGGCCGAGAGGGACGTGCGTGGAATCCCCGCTGAAGGGCCGACCTTCCTCTACCGCAAGCAGGGCTTCAGCCGCGTCCATGCCGTCGACTACGGCCCGGATTCGTTCCACGAGACGATCGAGGGACGGCATCGGGGTCTGTACTCGGACGGTGACCGGATCAAGGCGGAGTGGGCCCCCGCGCTCTCCGTCGTCCTGCTGGACGAGGCCTCCGCCGGGTGGCGCTCAGCCGACCTGGACGGCCTGTCGGGGCAGACCTGTGGCGACTTCGAGATCCTCTCCCGCGATGACCTGGGAGGGCCGTCGCGTCGAGTCGACTCGACTGCCGCCTCGCCCGCCGGGTGGCTGCAGGACGCGATCGACGAGGCACGCGGCCGCTGGGTCCTGCTCCTGCCGCGCTCGGCCGCCGCGTCGCTCGACTCGACCTCGTTCATCGAGCGGCTCATCCATGCCTTCGCCGCCAACCCCGAGACCACGGCCGTCGTGCTCGCCGACGCTCCCGGCGTCGGGCGCATCGCCTTCGCGCAGCTCGACGACGCCGAGCGCCTCGCTGCCCACCCGGGCGCCATCGCCTTCGAACGGCCGTGGTGGGGACGGGCGCCCGAGATCCAGCTGGGGGTGGAGGAGTCCCTGCTCGCCGACCTGGTGGTCGGCTTGAGGATCATCGGGCCGGTGCAGTGGCGCGTCGCCCCGATCTCAGCCGACAGCGAGCCCTGGGGCAGGCCTCTGGTCGGCCGCGACGACGATCGCATCGACATCAATGCCCTGAGCGGGGCGGGGGGGCCGGAGACGGCGATGAGGCACATGGCCGTCCATCAACCGCCGCGGCTGCCGGAGCTGACCCGCGGCATGGTGCGGCGCTGGGAGCCCTCAGAGCCGTGGACGCCCCCCCAGACCCGTCTGCTCTGTCGCCACCTGGATCAGAAGACGGGCTTCCGGGTCGTGACCGCCGATCGAAACCCACCCGCCGGACACCGTTTCGAGCGGGTTCTCGGTTGCACCCACCTCTTTGCCCTGCCGGGGACCAGGCGCCTGGTCCATGCGGATCACAGCTTCGAGCTGACCGATGAGCACGGGGCCCTGCCGGACGGCCATTTCGCCATGGGCCATGTCGAGCAGCAGCCGCTGCCCCTGCTGGAGGCACTCGAGTTGCGGCGTGTGCCGGAGACCGGCCAGGAGATCCTCGTGGTCGGACCGGAGGACCCGCTGATCTACAACTCGGAGCAGCTCGCCGTCCTCGGCTGGATCGAGCCCTGCCCGATTCTGCCCCGCTCCGGCGACATCCTGTACACCGGTCCCTGGGCGGTCTCCTCCCTGCGCCGGCAGGTGGACCGGGAAGGGTGGCGACACCGCTACGCCGCCGAGTGCCCCGGCGCTCCGACCGACGGCGAGGAGCTCGGCCTGCTGCTGCGCCATCCGGGCCCGGGGCGGGTGCCTCTGCGGCTTCGCGCCGACGGTCGCCTCGCCAGCGAGCTCGTCACCCCGGGTCGGGCCAGCCGCGACCCGCGCAAGATCGGGCGCTGGGTCTCCGGGCCTGGTCACGCCGCGGGCGAGTCGCGCGGTCGCATGGGCGAGTCCGGACGGCGCTTGCGCCACCTGGCTCGGAGCTTCGGCGAGCGCCGCCTGAGCGAGGACCAGGGCGCCACGCTCGGCTACGTCCTGCGCGAGAGCGTCCTCGGCTGCAGCGCCCTCTACAGCACGATCCACCCGGTGACCGGCGACCAGTTGGCGACGCGGTTCCCTCAGGAAGCGGTCGACGCCGGCTATGTCCTCGACGGGATCCTCGGCGCCGTCTTCGACCCGCCGGCCGGCTAGCCCGCCATCGCAGCGACGCCTGCTTCGCAGGCCGTCTGCGATCGGACCCGGTTGGCAGTGCGGGTTGCGGCGTCGACGAATATGAGCTGTCGATAGCCGAAGTTGCGTTCGTCCGCCGGGGTCTCCGTTTCGTCCGGGAACACCAGCCCGCGCGAGTCGCAGGTGGCTCCCACCCCCCAGGGTCGCGCGCGCACTTCGGGCCGGTGGTAGATCTCCCACAGGGCCCCGCTCAGGTCCCAGTCGTAGGCGAACACCGAGACATCGGCCGGCTCGATGAAGGTGACGTGTCCGAAGCTGACGACCTCCGCGTCTCGGGGAAGCCTGCCGCCCAGGGCGGTGTCGATGCCCGCCAGCGTTTCCTTCTGCAGGCGCCAGGATTCCGCCCAGGGCTCCTGCTGCCGGATCTCTCGGGCGGCGAGGTTGGCGCCGGTTGCGAGGACCAGCACCGCCGCGAGCGCGAAGCCGGCTCGGGGGCGCCGCAGGAGCGCCCCGAGGCCGCCCAGCGCGAGGACGATCAGCGCTACCAGCAGCGGAATCGCGCCGAACGCGGCGAAAGCGCCGGTGCGGTCGCCCATGCCGGAGATGCGCGGCACGAAATACGGGTCGGCGGGCAGCAGCATCACCAGTCCGGCGAGCGAGAAGATCGTGGCGATTCCCGCGACCTTCGCCCAGGTCGCCAGGCCCCGGCCGGCCGCGTCCCCCCGTCCGATCGCGATTCCCGCGCCGAGCACGCCGACCAGGAGCAGGACGAGGCCGACCTGGCCGCCGAGCACGCCGTGGGCTGGCAGCAGCCAGCGGAACACCGTCTCCCCCTGTGGCAGCGTCTGCATCGCCCGATCCCAGATGAAGCCGAGCGAGGAGTGGGCTTCGCGGTCGGCGGCGCCGCGCGGGATCAGGATCGCCAGGGCCAGGCCGATCGCGGCGAGGTCGGCCGGCCATCGCTTCAGGGCCGGTCGCCACCCCGAGCGCACCGTGTAGAGCAGCACCGTGACCGCGATCGGACCGCAGATCAGCTCGTAGGTCAGCGCCGCGGCGAGGTAGAGGGCCGCTGCCCCGGCGTGCCAGGCGATGGCGCGGCGGCCGCCATTGGAGAGCCCGCGCAGGGCGACGAGAACGCCGAGCAGGTAGAGACAGCCCGCCACCTGGGTCGGGAAGGCCGACAACCAGAGGCGCGTGGCGTCGATGACCGGCAGGACGATGAAGATCCCGGCGACGATCGCCGCCACCGCCACGCTGAGGCGCAGGGTGCGCAGCACGAGGTACAGGAGCCAGCCCTGCAGGGCGGCGAGGAGCGCGCCGATCGTCAGGTACCCGGCGTGGCCGGTGCCGCCGATCTCATACAGCACGCTCAGCGTCATCGCCAAGCCCGGCCTGAAGGTCTCCGGCTCCATCGCTCTGAAGACTCCGAGGAATCCGCTGGCTTCGTGCATCCGCGCGAGCACGATCCAGTCGTCGACGTACCAGCCGCCGTTGACGATGTGCGGCAGGTAGATGGCCAGGCCCAGTGCGGCGAACAGCGCGGCCGCGACCAGTGCCTCGCTCGCGGTCGGGCGGACCGAAGTGAGCGGGTCGCGCGCGGCTTCGGCCAGTGCGGTGAGGATCCGGCGACTCGCGCCGGCGAGGGTCGGCCGCGTGGACGGTCTCGTGACTGCAGGCTGATTCAGAGCCGCTGCACACTAGTCGCTGGCGTCGACCGCTCCCTGGGATACTGCGCGTCTATCGGTTCCATCGCCATTGTCATTCCCTGCTTCGACGAGGTTGAGCGGCTGGACATCTCGACCTTCGGGGCGGAGATCGAGGAACGACCGGACTGGTCCTTCGTGTTCGTCGACGACGGCTCGACCGACGGCACGAGAGAGCTGTTGGATGGCCTGCGGGCTCCGCACCCGGACCGTGTCGCCGTCCTCGGCCTCGCCCACAACGCGGGCAAGGGCGAGGCGGTCCGGCAGGGGATGCGCGCGGCGCTCGACCAGGGGGCCGAGCTGGTTGCCTACGCGGACGCCGATCTCTCCACGCCGTTCGGGGAGCTCGCCCGGCTGGTCGACCGCCTGGGGCGGGACGCGGCGCTGACCGCGGTGCTCGGCTCGCGGTTCCGACGCCTCGGCGCCGACATCCGGCGCACTGAATGGCGTCACTACGCAGGCCGGGTGTACGCCACGCTCGCCTCGCTGGTGCTCGGCGTGGGCATCTACGACACCCAGTGCGGGGCGAAGGCGTTTCGCGCGACCCCACGCCTGGCGGAGGCGCTCGCCGACCCGTTCGAAGAGCGTTGGGCCTTTGACGTGGAGCTGCTCTCACGGCTGACGCGGGCATCCGGCGCCGATGGGTGGTCGTCGATCGTCGAGGAGCCGCTGCTCGTCTGGCACGCGAAGGACGGTTCGAAGCTTCGAACCGTCCCGGCCTTTCTCGCCGTGGCCGAGCTCCTCCTCATCGGCTACCGGCACCGCCGTCCGTCGCGGCGGTGATTCACCTCGATCGGGTGCGCCGCCGCAGGCGCCGGATCGCGGCGCCGGCCTTGCGCATGGGCGAAGTCAGGTGCCAGGAGCGCGACCCGAGCACCTCTGCCAGCGTGACCGTGGATTCGTCGGCCGGTGGGGGCCTGGTGCCAAGCAGAGGAGCGGGACCCGGGAGGTGGCGCCGTCGGTAGCTCGGGGCCAGGCCGAGCCTTCGTTTGGCCCGTTCCACGGCCTCTTCCACGGCGGGCTCCAGGTCGGCACGGCCCTCGGCGCGAACGACGTCGAGCACGTCTTCCCAGAGGGTGAGCAGAACTATCTGCTCGATCTCTATCGCCGCGACGTCGTTCAGGTCGAGCTCGGGCGGGAAGGTCTCGATCCCGGCGCGGGCGCCGAGCGCCTCGAGGGTGATCATCGTCATCAGGCACTTGCGACAGCGGCCGCAGTTGTAGGCGCCGTCGCGGTTCTCCCAGCACACCCGGAGCGTGCGCTTGACGAGTGGATGCCCGGCGATCCTCCTCGTCCGCTCGACCCGCGAGTAGCGCCCGCCGTCGTCGGCGATCTCGAGCTGCTCGCTGCTCCAGAGATGGTCGATGAGCTGTGCCGTGGCCATCGGATCATCGACCTCGTGGTCGACCCCGCCGGCGAGGAGGACTCTTTCGAACCGGGGCGCCAGGAAATGAGCCACCGCCATGTAGGCGCAGGGGAAGTAGGCCTCCCAGCGGGCCAGTGGGTCCGAGAATTTCCGCAGGTCGGTTTCGACCGTGTGCAGGTCGAGGTCGAGCGCCTCGGCGACCTCGCGCACGCGCGCTTCGGCCTCGGGCGCGACCTTTTCGTGATCCTCGTCCCCCGGCAGCAGGTCGAGCCCTCGCACGAAGATGAGGTCGGTGATCTCCGGGTGGTCCAGCAGCGTCGACCATGAGTCGATCCCGCCGCTGAAGAAGGCGGCGACCCGGCCGGGCTCCCGCGGTGGGTCGGGCTTGCTGACGAGCGCGACCACCTCCACCTCCTCGAGCTGGGGATCGCCGAACTCCCAACCGAGCGACCAGGCCCGTTGGACGGCCTGGTATTCCCTCTGATTCCGTAGCACCCTCGGGCTGACGGGCGCCGGCAGCGTCAGGGTGCCACCGAATCGCATCGCCGGCATCAGGCAGGCGGCAAGCGCGCCGTCCGCGCCGGTCGCCGTCTCACCCCCGGGCGCCCGCAGCGATACACGCCGGTCGCCCCCGCCGATTCGCGCGCTGAAGCTGAGCTCACCCGGGACGCAGCTCAGGTCGACGACCTCGTGGCGCTGCGCGTCGGCCAAGGGGCTCAGTGCGAGCCCTCGCCGCGGAAGATCGCCGCGGGGGTGCGGAGGAGGATCGCCAGGTCGCCGGCGACGGAGATGTTGTCGAGGTAGTCGCGCTCCATCGCCAGGCGCTCCTCGAAGGTGAGCTCGCCGCGGCCGTAGACCTGCATCGGGCCGGTCATCCCCGGCTTGACCGCGAGGCGGAGCCGCTGGCGCTCGTCGTAGAGCGCTACGACCCGCTCCTCCTCGGGCCGCGGCCCGACCAGCGACATGTCGCCGCGCAGGACGTTGACGAACTGCGGCAGCTCGTCGAGGCTGAAGCGGCGCAGCATGCGCCCGGCGCGGGTGACCCGGGGGTCGTCGGCGATCTTGAAGGCGGGCTCGTCGAGCTTGTCCAGGTCGACCAGTTCGGGCAACTGATCCTCCGCCCCCTGCACCATCGTGCGGAACTTGAGCATCGTGAAGGGCCTGCCGTCCCTGCCGGCACGGCGCTGGCGGAAGAGCAGGGGGCGGCCGGTGTCGAACGCGATCAGAAGCGCGCTCACCGCCAGTACGGGGGAGAGGACGATCAGCAGGGCGCTGCTGATCGTCACGTCCATCGTCCGCTTGATCGCCTCGGTCGAGCGCGGCGGGTCGGAGAAGCGGAAGTCGAGCACGGGCAGCTCGGCGAGGCGATTGAGCTCGATCCCCGGCCCGAGCAGGCCGAAGTGCTGGGGAAGCAAGGTCAGCGCCAGTCCGGCCGCCTTGCACTGCTCGATCAGGCGCTCCGCCGCGGCCTCGCTCATCTCCTGCTCGGTGACGATCACTCGCTCCACCTGCTCGTCGCGGGCGACGCGCGAGATATCGGCGACCGTGCCGAGGCAGGGCAGGGCCCCGCTGTGCGAGCCGCCGTCCTCACCGCGCGGCGCCAGGTAGCCGACCAGGTGCAGGCGGGTCTCGGGATGGGTCGCCACCCGCCGGGCCACGACTTCCACCGCCGCCGCGGGACCGATGACCAGGCCGGTCGCGACCCCCGCCAGGTGGTGCCAGAAGAAGCGCAGCACGACACGCGAGGCGAAGCTGCCGGCCAGTGCGCCGAGGCCGACGGCGATCGCGCTGGTCGCCGCCAGCGGGCCGACCGGGCTCAGCGCCAGCAGCCCGTCGAGCGCCAGCGTGCCCAGGGCCGCGGCCGAGATCAGGCTGGAGAGCTCGTCGAGGGTGCTGTGGCGGATGCGGCGATGGTCGTTGTCGTAGAGCCCGTGCAGCTTCAGTACCAGGATCCAGACTGGGCTGAACATCGTCGCCCAGAACAGCGTGCCGATGTCAGTCTTCGGACTCGCGGCGGTGACGATGCAGAGCGTCGCCACCAGCGTCAGCCAGTCCCCCGTCGCCAGCAGGCGACGCAGCAGCGAGCCGCGTCGCCGCGCGCCGCTCGCCCCGGCCAGGCCGAGCCTCGTCGCCCTGCCGGTCCGGCCATGGCGTGGTTGCGGCGCCGGCGGCTGCGCCGGGGAGGACTTGCGCGTTGCGGTCTCCTGCGCCTTGGTCATCGTGCGATCACCCGCAGCTCGGTTTCCCTCGGAGGCACTGCTCCAGGGGATTGAGGTGGCGGGCGCGGACCAGATCGGCTCGGGCCGCGGCCCTGTCGCCTGCCTCTTCCTCGACTCTAGAGCGTAGGTAGTAGTACTGCCAGTTTCTGTCCTCGCGGTCGATTGCCTGCGTGAGGCGTTCGATCGCAACGTCGTATTCGCCCTGGCTCTCGGCGATCAACCCGAGCTGCACATAGGGCGAGGCGGCGAAGGGCTCGATCGAGCGCGCGGTCTTGGCGTGGTCGACGGCGCTCGTCAGGTCTCCGCTGACGACGGCGCTCTGGCTCGCATCGATCTCGCGTTCGACCAACAGCGGGCCGATCAGGGCGATGGCGGAGATCCAGGCGATCGCCAGGGCAGCCACCGCCAGGCCGAAGCGCCGCTCCTCTCCCGGTGCGACGCCGAGCCCCGCCGGCGCAAGCTGTGCGCACCGTGCCGCCACCAGCGCACCCGCGGCGAGGAAGAAGGCCGCGCCGAGCCCCGGCAGTTCCCAGAACCAGTCCAGCCCGGCGCCGACGGCGAAGGCGAGGGTCGCGGCGAAGAGCGCCGCGTAGCGCTCGCGCTGGGGATGGGCGGCCGCGCGCCAAGCGGCAAAGCCGGTCCAGAGGATCGTGCCGACCAGGGCGAGCACGAGCAGGCCGCCGACGAGGCCGAGCTCGGCGAAGGCTTCGAGGTAGAGCGAGTGGGCGTTGTGCACCGGCTGCGGGATCGAGCGATGCCGCTCCCAGGCGAACTCGTAAGCGCCGGCGCCGATCCCGAGTATCGGCTTTTCGTCGAAGGCGTCGAGCGCCACGCGGTAGAAGTCATTGCGGCCGGCGCCGTTGAACTGCGAGAAGTGGGCGGCGGGGTCGTTGGGGAATTCCACGTCGGAGCTGGTGAACTGACCCCAGGCGCGCCCGCCGACCGCGATCGCGGCGCCGATCGCGAGGACCGCGGCAATCCCGGCGACCCAGCGCAGCGCGGTCGGGTTGCGCGAGAGTGCCAGCGCACGGCCGGTCAGCCGCCCTTCGCGCCGCTCGGTCCAGCGCAGCGCGGCGAAGAGGGCGAGGGCGAGGGCGATGCCCGCGAGCAGGATCGCCAGCACGGCCAACCCCTGATCGACCGCCGCCTGGTTGTCGATGCTGTCGGCGAGGCTGTGGTGCGCCTGTACGTAGAGCACCGCCGGCAGAGCCCCGATCGCCCCGATCGCCAGCGTTCCCAGCAGCCAGAGACGATCGCGGGAGAGGGCGATGGTGGCGCCGGCGGCGATCGCCAGCGCCAGCAGGCCGCCGCGCGAGTAGGTGAAGTAGAGGGCGAGCAGGACCGCCGGCAACAGCGCCACCGAGAGCCACCGCAGCGCCGCGAAGCCGGAGTGGCGGCTCATCCAGAGCAGCAGGGCCGCGCCGATGCCGAAGGCGGCGCCGTCGGCGTTCCAGTAGCCGAGCGGATAGGCAAGTCGGGAGGTCGTGTCGAAGGAGTCGCTGACCACGAGCAGGTGGGGCAGCAGGCGGCTGGCGAGGCCGAGCAGGGCGACCAGCGCCAGCGAGATCGCCAGGCCTTCGGCGAAACGTTGGCCCCTTTGGTCGGTTTGGGCGATCAGGAACGCGGCTAGGAAGAAGCCGAGGTAGGCCAGGCTCCGGTCCGCCTCGATAAAGCTCAGCTCGACTGAGCCCGACCAGAGGGAAGAGATTGCCGACAGCACCGAGACAGCCAGCAGCAGTCCAGTCGCCCAGTAGAACGGACGCGACAGCACCGCCCGCGAGGCGACGCCGAGCAGGATCAGGGCGACCACCACGAGCCACACGACGAGCCCTGCGATATGCCGATCCCCGACTTCGAAGCCGCCCCCCGCGAGCGCCAGGCCGAAGATCAGGGCCACTGGCGCGAGTAACGCCGCGCTTTCCTCTAACCTACCGCGCCATGTTTGGGACGCGTCAAGTTTCGACCCGTGGCCGGGGCCGCTCCATGCTTGCTCTGTCAGTACTGGCTCTGCTCGCATTCTGCTGCCTGCCGGTATTCGCCCAGGCCTCGTCTTCTGCGGGCTTGGAATACCAGAATGCGCCACCCACGGTAAACGGCAAGCCACCCAGCGAATCGAACTTGCAGGGCGGATCGCCCACCAGCGGTGGCGGCGGCCATGGTAGCGACGCGAACAACAAGGGCTCCGACAACGGCGGGAACGGCGGCGGCAACGGCTCCTCGGCGAAGCCCGGTGGTGGATCGGGCGGCGGCCAGGGCCAGGGCGGCGGCCAGGGCCAGGGCGGCGAAACCGGACCCGGCTCCGGACAGAACCTCGCCAACAGCGCCGAACCCGGCTCCGACAGCGGCAGTTCCTCCCCGTTGATCCCGATCCTGATCGTGATCGTCCTGCTCGCGGCCGGCTCGGTCGCCTTCGTGATGATCCGGCGCCGCCGCGCCGCTGCGGACGCCGCCGGCGATCCCGACGAGCCGAAATCGCCAGGGGCCCCGAAATCTCCCGGCACCCCCGACGCCTCCAGTCCGTCCGGTTCCTCCGGCTCGTCCGTAACTCCCGAGGCCGGCTAGCCATATGCATCAGTCACGTATCGGCCCGCCCCGGCGGGCCCGCGTCCTGTTAGCGACTTTCGCCGTTGCGACTCTCGTCTTCCTCGGCGTCGCCTCCTCGGCCGCTGCCCTTCCGGCCCACTTCTGGGGAGTCGTGCCGCAGATCCCCCCGAGCGCCGAAGAACTCCAGCGGCTGAAGCGCGGCGGGGTCGACAGCATCCGCGTCCCGGTCTCCTGGGGCTCCGTGCAGCCGGAAAAGGGAGGTGCGTGGGACTGGTCTGACGCGGACGTCCTGATCGGGGCCGCGGCGGCGGCCCGCCTCAACGTCCTGCCTTTCCTCTCGACGGCGCCCAGATGGGCCGTCCCCATCGACCGCCGCTTCGGCAGCTCGGAGTTCCTGCCGGTGCGCAACGGCCGCCAGCGCTCTGGCTGGAAGCAGTTCGTCACCCGGGCGATCCAGCGCTATGGGCCGAATGGCGACTTCTGGCGCGAAAATCCGCAACTGCCGCAACGACCGATCCATATCTGGCAGGTGTGGAACGAGCCCAACTTCAAGTACTTCGTCGCCCGGCCCGACCCGGCCGAGTACGGCAAGCTGGTGAACCTCACCTACGCCGCCGCGAAGGCGGCTGACCCAGGGGCGCAGCTCATCCTCGGCGGCCTCTTCGCCCGGCCGATCGAGGCCACCTTCAAGGTGCGCCCCAGACAGGCCTACTTCGCCTCCACCTTCCTCCAGCAGATGTACAGGAGCACGCCGGGGATCAAGGCGAAGTTCAAGGGTATTGCCCTGCATCCATACACGGGCAGCTGGAAGAACCTGCCCGGTCGGATCGAAGAAGTGCGGCGGGTGCTCGAGGCCAACCACGATGCCGGCAAGGCCCTCTACATAACCGAGATGGGCTGGAGCTCCGAACCGCCGCAGCCTCACAACAGCTTCGCCAAAGGCCTCTCCGGCCAGGCCAGGGAACTGAAGGGGGCATTCCGGCTCTTCGTCGCCAACCAGCGAAAATGGAATCTGCAGCAGGTCGATTGGTTTTCGATCGGCGATTACGCCGGTCTCTGCAACTTCTGCGGGGGCTCCGGCCTCTTCCGCTCCGGCTTCATCCCGAAGCCCGCCTGGCGCGCCTACGTCCAGTTCGCCGGCGGACGCCCGTAGCCGAGCGCCGCGAGGCGTAAGATCGGTGGGTTGGCCACCGATGCCGAGAAGAGTGTGGGATCTGACCCTTTGGCGCCGTTCAGCGCGCCGGTCAGACGCTGGTTCGAGGCCTCCTTCGAGGGGCCGACGCCCGCCCAGGCGGGCGGCTGGGCAGCGATCTCAGGCGGCGCCAACGCGTTGATCTGCGCCCCGACCGGCTCCGGCAAGACCCTCGCCGCGTTCCTCTGGGGCATCGATCGGCTCCATCGGCGCAAATCCGAAGGAAGCACCGCCGGCAACGGCCGCGAAGCGGAGCAGCCGTCGGGGGTGAAGTTGGTCTACGTCTCGCCCCTGAAGGCGCTCTCCTACGACATCGAGCGCAACCTGCGGGCACCGCTGCGGGGGATCGGCGCCGACATCTCGGTCGGCCTGCGGACGGGTGACACGAGCCAGAAAGAGCGCCGGGCGATGCGCAAAACGCCGCCCGACATCCTGATCACCACCCCCGAGTCGCTCTACCTGA
>JASLJO010000094.1 GCA_030152505.1 Solirubrobacterales bacterium
CCTCGAGATCGACGAAGGCACCGAAATCGACGATGTTGGAGATCTTGCCTTCGACCACCTGGCCGGGCTCGAGCCGGCCGAGGATCTGCTCGCGGACCTCCTTGCGCTCTTCCTCGAGCACGGCGCGGCGCGAGAGCACGACGTTGTTGCGGCTGCGGTTGAGCTCGATCACTTTGCACTCGAGCGTCTGGCCGAGGAACTCGTCGAGGTTGTGGACGCGGCGGATGTCGACCAGCGAGGCGGGCAGGAAGCCGCGCACGCCGAGATCGAGGATGAGGCCGCCCTTGACCACCTCGATCACGTTGCCTTCGACCGGTTCGCCCGACTCGGCGGCGGCCTCGATACGGCGCCAGGCCTTCTCGAATCGGGCGCGTCTCTTGGAGAGCACGAGGCGCCCCTCGGCGTCCTCTTTGGTGAGGACGAGCGCGTCGATCTCCTCACCGAGCTCAACCTCGTCCGCCGGGTCGACCGACTTGCGGATCGAGAGCTCGGTCGAGGGAATTACGCCCTCGGACTTGTAGCCGATGTCGACCAGGACCTCGTCCTTGTCGATGCGCACGACCTTGCCCTTGACCACGTCCCCCTCGTCGAAGGAGACCATCGTCGCCGCGTAGTTGGGGACGATCTTGCCGTCGACTTCGACCAGTAGCCCGTTCGATCCCTCGACTGGGGAGCCCGCCGGCGCAGGGGTCGGGGTCGTATCGGTCATGGTCGTATCGGTCACGGACACAGCGGCGAATAATGGCAGAGTGGATACGCTCCACGTCGTGCCGGTTCGAGCTACCAAGCGTGGCGAAGAGCGAACTCCTCTTACGGGGGAGCACGACGTGCTGATCTGCGGCGCCAGCTTCGCCGGTCTCGCCGTTGCCCGCGAGCTGGCCGGCTCGGGCGCCGACGTGCTGATCGTCGATCGCTATGAGATCGGCGAGCGCCAGACCTCGGCCTGCGGCATCCCGACCGACTGGCTGCGCGCCACCGGCCTGATGGAGGCCGAGCGCCAGCGCTTCAGCTCGCTACTGATCCACACTCCACACGGCAGCAGGCGCTACGAGCTTCCCTGGACCTTCTCGACCTTCGACTATCGCGAGCTCTGCGAGCTGCTCTGGCGGCAGTGCGACGCACGCTTCGAGACGGCGAAGGTCAACGGCCGCGGCGCACCCGCCAATGGCGACGGTCGGATCGCGGTCGAGACCGATCGCGGCGTGCTCTCGGCACCGCTCGTCGTCGACGCACTCGGCTGGCGCCGGGTGCTTGCCTCGGGCGACGGCCACCAGCCTCCCGACGCGCCGCTCTCGCGCGGGCTCGAGGTGCACCCGCACGGCAGCAGCGAGGACCTCGAGGTCTGGATCGACCGGCGCTACGTGCCGGCCGGCTACGGCTGGTCCTTCCCGGCGAGCGACGAGCTGCGCATTGGCGTCGGCTCCTTCGATCCGCGCTTTCACGTGCGCGATACGACCGAGCTGCTGGCGGAGGACCTCGGACAGGAGCGGGTCCGCTATCAGGGCAACTGGATCCCGCACAAGCTGCGCCAGGCCACCGAGGGCGGCGTCTTCTTTGCCGGCGACTCGGCCGGGCACTGCCTGCCGCTGACGGCCGAGGGCATCAGGACGGCGATCTACTTCGGCATCGCCCTCGGACGCGAGCTGCGCGACGTCCACGAAGGGCGCCAGGGCCGCGAGCGCGCCGCCGCCCGCTACGCCGCTTACCACGACTCGCACGAGTGGAAGTTCCGCTGGATGCTGCGCGCCCAGAAGCTCGTGCCACGGATCCCACCACGACTGTTGGGGCCGATGATCCGCCTGCTCGGCTGGAAGCGCTTCGTCGACTGGTCCTTCGACCACTATCTGCGGATCGCGCCACCACCGGAGAGCTCAGCGAACGACGAGAACGGTGCCCACGATCAGCAGGGCGACGCCGATCAGCCGCTCGGGGCTGAGCGGGACCTGGTCGAGGCCGAACAGGCCTAACCGGTCGATCGCCACGGAGGCGGTCAGCTGCCCTGCGATCGTCGCCGCCGCGACCCCGCCGGCGCCGACGACGGAGACGGCGATCAGGGCGTTGGTGACGTAGACGGCACCCAGCAGGCCGCCGAGCAGGTAGTACCAGCTGACGTCGAAGGTCGAATCGAGCCCGCCTGCCCTGCCGCTGAGGATGACGATCGCGGCAAGGGCGATCGTGCCGACACCGAACGAGATGAGAGCGGCGGGCAGGCTACCGGTGGACCTACCGAGTCCGGCGTTGATCGGCGCCTGCAGCGCGATCAGGCCACCCGCCACCGCGGTCAGGACGACCGCCAGGCTCTTATCCACGGGGGAGCCCCACCGGGGGCGTGATTTTCGGCTGGCTGACGTGTTGCATCGAACGAAGGGCCAGAACGGCTGAACCTTCGTGCTGTCATATCAGTATCCAGAGAGGAGATCGAGCCGCAGATGCCACCGCCAGCCGAAGCACTCGCCTCCCGCCTCTTTCTGGGGCCGGCGCTTCGCACGCAGGCCGACCGGCGTCTGGTGACCCTGGTGCGCGAGGGCTATGAGGCGGCTTTCGAAGAGATCGTCCGTCGCTACGGGCGGTCGCTGGGCCGCTACGCCGCCTCGATAGTCGGCGGGCGCTCCGAGGACGTGCTTCAAGACGCCTTCGCCAAGGCACTGCCGGCACTGCAACGCGACGACGCCGAGATCGACCTGCGCCCCTGGCTGTTCAGGATCGTGCGCAATACCGCGCTCAATGACCTGCGTGACAGCCCACCGTCTCCCGAGCTCTTGGCCGAGACGCTGGCCGGGGGCCGCAACCCGGCCGACGAGCTGGAGCAGCGCGAGCAGCTCACCGACTTGATCAGGCGCCTGCAGGCGCTGCCCGAGCCGCAGCGGGCGGCGATCGTCATGCGCGAGCTGGAGGGCCTCGGCCACGAGGAGATCGCCGCGGCCCTCGGTCTGACCGACGGCGGCGCCAGGCAGGCGATCTACAGGGCGCGACAGGCGTTGCGGGACGGCGCCGGAATGCTGTTGCCGCTGCCGCTCGTGCGCCTGCTGATCGACCACGGCACCGAAGCGGCCGGCGCGGGAGCCGGCGGGGCGATCGCCGCGGCGGGCGTATCGGCCGGCGGCGCCGGGGCGGGTGGCGCGCTCAAGCTCGGCGTCGCCGCGGCTGTGATCGCCGGGTCGGTCGGCGCCGGTGTCGCCGTCCAGGACCACAACGGCAACGATGTGGCGCGGGCACGGGCGGCTTCCGCCGCGGAGAGCCCAGGCGCCTTCGCCGCCGCGACCTCGGCGCCGCGACCGGCCACCGCCACCGTCCCAGTCGAGCAGACCCGGTCCGGTCGCGGTCCACATGGATCCGCTCCCAGTGCCGGCGAGGACACGGGAGACGCGGCAATCGCGCCGGGCGACGCCGAGCAGGTGGCGCGGCATCTGGACGACTCAGGCGAAAGGTCGGGGCGCGGGCACGAGGGGCGCGGGCACCACGGTGGCCGTTCCGGCGACGACTTCGCCGTACGCGGCGACGGTTCCGGTCCAGGTCGGGATGGCGGCGAGCATGCCGGGTCACACCACGATGGTGGCGGCGGACATGAGGGTGAGGGCTCCGGCGGCGAACTCCGCACACCGGATGGTTCCGGGCACGAAGGCTCCGACTCGCGGGAAGGCTCAGGACACGACGGTGGCGGCTCCGGGTCTGGCGGGGGACCTGGCCCCAGCGTCTCTTCCCTGCCAAGCGAAGAAACGAGTTCCGACGGTGGCGACGGCTCAGGCGACGGCACCGATTCGAGTGGGGACTCGTCTCACAGTGGCCCAGGCAACGGTGGACGGACGTACGAATCACCGTGATCCTGGCGCCCTGGTCGGGTTAACGCGATGAAGTGCTTTCGCTCAAACCAATCCCAGGAGGCAACAAAGATGAATCCGCAGGGCAATAGGGCCCGGCTCGCGGGCGTGCTGATCGCGGTTGCCGCGACCTTGGCGCTTCTCGCGCTGCCCGGACTCGCATCCGCACGTCACGGCCACGACGGCTTGGGCGACGCCGGCACGATCCAGTCCTTCGACCAGGAAACCGGCGTTCTGACGATCGACCTGGCCGACGGCGGCAGCGTCAGCGGCCTGGTCACGCCTCGCACGCACATCCACTGCGACAACGGGCGGCACCGGGGGCGACACGGGCTGCGCCACCACCTCCGCCATGGCGCCACGGCGTCGCATGACAGCGGCCGCGGTGGGGAGGGCGAGGACGACCACGGCCGCGGCGAGGAAGAGCCGGGCGACGATCACGGCGAAGGCCTGGAGCCGGGAGAGGACAACCACGCCAACGGTGACGACCCACCCGGCCACGACGGCACCGCGCCCGGTCGCAGCGAGGGCCCGGGCCACGGGGACGAGCACGCGGCCCACTGCGGCACCGACGAGCTGACCGCTGGTACGACGGTCGAGTTCGCCGAGCTGGTGCTGGTGGACGGCAAGGCGATCTACAAGCTGGTCGCCCTGCCGAAGCCCGAGAAAGCGACCGAAAGCTGAGCGGAGTCGGAGCGGCTTCGAGCAGGTGAGCCGACGCTGCTACTTGGCGTCGAGCCAGTCCTTGCCGACGCCGATGTCCACCTCCAACGGCGGATCGAGCTGGTAGGCGGCGCACATCTCGCGCCGCACCAGCTCGATCGCGTCGTCCATCTCCCCCGGCGGGCCCTCGAAGAGCAGCTCGTCGTGGATCTGCAGTACCAGCCGGGTCGTCGCCCCGCGCTCGGCGAGGGCCTTCTGGCAACGGACCATCGCCAGCTTGATGATGTCCGCCGCGGTGCCCTGGATCACCGTGTTGACCGCGAGCCGCTCGCCCAGTCGGCGCGTGTTGGGGTTGCCGGAGCGCAGCTCGGGGATCGGGCGCCGGCGTCCCATCAGCGTGCGCACGTAGCCCTCCTCCTGGGCGCGCTCCACCACCTGCTCGCGGAAGGCGCGCACCGCCGGAAAGCGCTCCAGATAGCGGGCGACGAATTCCTCGCCCTCTTTGCGCGGGATGTTGAGCCGGTCGGCGAGGCCGAAGCCGGTCAGCCCGTAGACGATGCCGAAGTTGACCATCTTCGCCTTCGAGCGCTGGCCGACGTCGACATCCTCGCGTGAGATCTCGAAGACCTCGGCGGCGGTCGCGGCATGGACGTCTTCTCCGGCGCGGAAGATCTCCTTCAGCACCTCCTCCTCGGCGACCTGAGCGAGCACCCGCAGCTCGACCTGGCTGTAATCGGCGGAGAGCAGGCGGGCGCCGCGCTCGGCGACGAAGCAGGCGCGCACCGGGCGGCCGATCTCGGTGCGGATCGGGATGTTCTGCAGGTTGGGGTTGGTACTCGAGAGCCGCCCGGTCGTGGTCGAAGCCTGGTTGAAGGTGGTGTGGACACGGCCGGTGCCGGGGTCGATCAGGTCCGGCAGCGAGTCGAGGTAGGTGTTCTTCAGCTTGGTCAGCTCGCGCCACTGCTCGATCTTCTCGACGATCGGGTGCTCGTCGCGGATCTGGGCGAGGACGCGGGCGTCGGTGGAGAAGCCCGTTTTCCCGCGCCGCTTCTTCGTCAGGCCGAGCTTCTCGAAGAGGATGCGGCCGACCTGCTGCGGCGAGCCGATCGTGAACTCCTCCTCGGCCAGCTCGAAGATCTCCTTCTCCAGGGTGGCGATCCGCTCGCCGAAGCCGGCGCCGACCTCGGCCAGACGCTCGGCGTCGAGCTTCAGCCCCTCGCGCTCCATCGCGGCGAGGACGTGGACCAGCGGCAGCTCCACCTCGTGCAGCAGCGACTCCAGTTCGAGCTGCGCGAGGCGGGGACGCTGCGACTCGGCGAGGGCGGCGACGAGCCGAGCTTCCTCGGGTGGGTCGAGACCAGCCTCGACCTCCTCGCCGAGCGCCATCTGGCCGTCCTCCTCGCCGCTCTCCGCACTGGCGCCCTCGGCGAGGCCGATGCCCGCGTCGGCCGCCAACTCGGTCAGCTCGTAGGTGCGCCGCTGCGGCTCCAGCAGGTAAGCGGCGAGCACCGTGTCGTGATCGAGCGCCAGATCGACGCCCTCGCGTGCGGCGGCGGCGAGCAGGCCGTGGCGGCCGCCACCGAGCGACTTGGCATCGTGGGCGGCAAGCGGCCGGCCGGCGAGGGCGACCGCGAGCTCGTCGAGGGTCGAGTTGCCGGAGAGCGTGCGCTCGCCCTGGGCCGCCGCCCAGCGCTCGCCGGCAATCGCAAGCGCAACCGGTCCCTCACCGAGGTCCTCGGGCCGGCCTTCCTCCACCTCGACAGCCAGCTCCTGCTCGACGCTGCGGCCGGGTACCGCCTCGCCCTCGGGAAGCGCTTCTTCGAGCCGCTCCATCACCGCCCGCAGCTCGAACTCGCGCATGAACTCGCGCAGGGCGCCGCGGTCGGGCTCGCTCGCCATCGCCGCCGCCAGGTCGACGCCGGTCTCGATCTCGTACTGGAGCGTCGCCAGCTGCTTCGACATCCGGGCGTCGTCGGCGTGCTCGACCAGGTTCTGCTTGCGTTTGGCGCCGGAGATCTGATCGACGCTCGCCAGTACGTCCTCCAGGTTGCCGAACTGCTGCAGGAGCTGGGTCGCGGTCTTCTCGCCGATCCCGGGGATGCCGGGGATGTTGTCGGAGGTGTCGCCGCGCAGCCCCATCAGGTCGGTGATCAGCTCGGGCGGCACGCCGTACCGCTCGACCACCGCCTCGCGGTCATAGACCTTCGTCTCGGTGATCCCCCGCGACGTGCTCATCACCCGCACCCCATCGGCGACCAGTTGGTAGGCGTCGCGGTCCCCGGTCACCACCATCACCTCGATCCCCTGCTCGCGCGCCTGGCGGACCAGGGAGGCGATCACGTCGTCGGCCTCGTAGCCCTCGACCTTGACGTTGGTGTAGCCGAAGGCCTCGACCAGCGGCATCAGGTTCGGCCACTGCTCGCGCAGCAGGTCGGGGCGCGGTTTGCGCTGCGCCTTGTAGAGGTCGTAGGTGACCTCGCGCCCGGACATCCCAGCGTCCCAGGCGACGACGACGCCGGCCGGGTGGTGCTCGTCGATGATCTTCACCAGCATCGAGGCGAGGCCGTAGATCGCGTTGGTCGGCCGCCCGTCGCTGGTCCCGATCGACTCCGGCAGCGCGAAGAAGGCCCGGTAGGCGAGCGAGTTGCCGTCGATCAGGAAGAGCTCGGGGGCGTCCGCCGACATCCGACAACTCTATGAGGCGGACGCGAGCGCGTCGCGCAGGTCAGCCGCAACTTGGGCGCCTTCCTCGCGCACTTGGAGTTCGCTGAATCGGCGCACCTCGAAGCCACGGCGGCGCAGCTCGAGATCGCGGGCGCGGTCGCCTTCGAAGGCGATGCCGCCACGGTGGTAGCGGTAACTGTCGGTCTCGACCGCGAGCCGGTGAGCGGACCAGAGGAAGTCCACGGTCCAGCGCCCGACGCTGACGTTGACCTGCGGCGGCGGCAGCCCCGCGTGGCGGCAAAGCGCTAGGAAGTCCCGCTCGAGGTCGCTGCGGGTCCGGTCGGTCTCGATCTGCGGCCCGAGCGAGTACCCGGCGATCTCCGCCTCCCGCACCGCACGCCGCCACAACCGCGGCGGTACGGCGCCGCGCAGGTCGGCGACGGTGCGGGCAGGCGTGGTGACCGGAATGCCGCGGCGCCGGGTAATGAGGGTGGCATGGCGTTCGTCGCCGTCGCCAGGCTGTGATGCGCCGACGGATTCCGCGGCTCGGAGCGAAGCGCACCAGTGCACCCGGATCCCCACCCGCTTCCGCCGGCCGCCATAGGAGGGCACCGAGACGTCGACGGGACCCGCCATCGGCCGCAGCAGCTCCCACAGCGCCGCCGCGCTGCGATGGCTCAGCACCGCCTCGTCCCCGCAAGCGAGGACCGCCGCCATCCAGCAAGCCTCGAGCGCTAGCCCCGCGTGCCCAACCGCGTAGACCCCGCGGTGAACCCGGTGCAATCGCCCCGCCTCGACCCTTCGTGACACAGCGCTCTTGTCGAGCCCAGCCTCCCGAAGCTGCGCGAGCGCGACGACACCATGCTGTCCCTTTGCAATCCCGGCGACGATCGCCTCGGGTCTGGCGCCTTCCTCTCGCATACCGAGAGAAAGGCGCCAGACCCCCTCGCTTTACCCCCGCCCCCAGCGGCTTTAGCGCCGCCGGCCCTCGAATTCGCGCAATTCGGCGCGGTTGATGCTCGCCCGCATCGCGGAACCGGTGAGGGGGACCCCCGGGTGCCCGGGGAAATCGACGGTGAGGTTCCCAGTCCAGTGCGGGCGGTTGCCGGATGGCCGCCGTAGCCTCCCCGTCCCGGCGAACGGGGGCGGCGGCGTCACCGTCGCGGTACGAAACGACCGCGTTACGCGGAAGGCCGCTGGGCCTGCCGTCGCCCTGACCAGCCTGACGATGCCGACGTCGCCGTTCGACTCGTAGGAGGAAGCACGGAAGAAACTCTTGGCGCCGGGGTGGTTCTTGACGGCCTGGAAGAAAAGGCCGCTGCCTGCCAACGACCCGGCGGACAGCACCGCGCCGTCGATGCCGCTGCCGGAGACCACGACGGTGGCCGTCCCGCAGAGAAATTTCAGGTCGCCCGGCGCCGCGCTGGCGCTGAGGTCCGTGTAGCCGCCCTCGCCGTGGAATTCGATCGTCCCTTCGTAATAGCCCGCCGCGTAGGAGATGGTGCGGCCGCAGCGCCCCACCCGCGTTTCGGTCCCCCCAACCGGCCGGTAGTTGACAGCGACTCGGCCGAGCGGGCCGAAGCTGGCCGCAAACGAGGTCGCCGTCGCGGTCGCCGGGGCTATGTAGGCAGCGTAGGAACCGTTCCGGGAGGCGATCAACGCAACCTCGCTCGGGCTCCCGAAGCTGGCGGGATATCCGGCGACCCTGATCTCGAAACCGTTGCTGCCTTCCAGCGCAAACTCTCCCGGGGCGGGCAGGACGGCCGCCGGCGCCGGCTGGGCCGCCGCGGCCGACACGACAAGGCAGACCCCGATCAGCGCGATCGCCGGCGACCGTCTGCCAACCGCCCCGCTCCCACTCCGGGCGCGCTTCACCGACCGAACCTACCCGATGGCTGGCCGGCCGGCTAGCTCGCCTGGGCGGCGAATCTGATTCGATGCTAGCTATGGCGGTAAGCGCTCAGTACAGCGTCACGATCCGGGTCGAGCTCGATGCGCGGCAGGAGCCGCTTGGGCGGTTGACGGCCGCGATCGCCGAGGCCGGCGGTCAGTTGCAGGGGGTCGACCTGGTGCCGGGCGCCGGCTCGGAGGGCAAGCGGGTCCGCGAGTTCACCATCGACGCCGCCGACCGGGAGCACTGGGAGCGGATCCTGCGGGCAATCGGCTCGACCCGGGGCGCGCGGGTGCTCGAGTACGTCGACCGGACGATGCAGATGCACCGCGGTGGCAAGATCGCGGTCCGCAACAAGTACCCGCTGAAAACCCGCGACGACCTCTCGATGGCCTACACGCCCGGGGTCGCCAGGGTCTGCATGGACATCCACGCCGACCGCGGCAAGGCCTTCGAGTACACGATCAAGAAAAACACCGTTGCGGTCGTCTCCGACGGCAGCGCCGTGCTCGGGCTCGGCAACATCGGCCCGGAGGCAGCGATGCCGGTGATGGAGGGCAAGGCGATGCTGTTCAAAGAGTTCGCCGGCGTCGACGCCTTCCCGATCTGTCTCGATACCCAGGACGCCGACGAGATCGTCCGCGCGGTCGAGCTGATCGCGCCGACCTTCGGCGGCATCAACCTCGAGGACATCTCCGCCCCGCGCTGCTTCGAGATCGAAGACCGGCTGAAGGAGTCGATCGACATCCCCGTCTTCCACGACGACCAGCACGGCACCGCGGTCGTCACCATGGCGGCGCTGTTCAACGCGCTGAAGATCACCGGCAAGCCGATCGAGGACCTGCGTGTCCTGGTGGTTGGGCTAGGCGCAGCCGGGGTAGCGGTGACCAAGATGATGCTTGCCTCCGGCGTCACCCACATCGTCGGCTGCGACCGCCGCGGCGTCCTCTCGACCGAGCGCGAGGATTACCAGTCGGGCGAGATGAGCGAGACCAAGCGCTGGTACGCGGAGAACTCGAACCCCGACAAGGTCAGCGGCCAGCCGGGCGACGCGATCGAGGGCATGGACCTCTTCATCGGCCTCTCCGGGCCGGGGATCATCGAGGCCGAGGCGCTGGCGAAGATGAACGACGACGCGATCGTCTTCGCGATGGCCAACCCCAACCCCGAGGTGATGCCAGAGGACGCCGCCCCCTTCGTGCGGATCATGGCCACCGGCCGCTCCGACTACCCGAACCAGATCAACAACGTGCTCTGCTTCCCGGGCATCTTCCGCGGCGCCCTCGACGCCGGCGCCCCCAACATCACCGAGGAGATGAAGCTGGCCGCCGCCAAAGGCATCGCCGAGGTCGTCACCGAGGACGACCTGGCCGAGGACTACATCATCCCCAGCGTCTTCAACCGCGAGGTCGCGCCGAAGGTGGCGGCGGCCGTGGTCGAGGAGGCCAAGCGGGAGGGGATCGCGCGACTGAACGAGGAGACCGGCACCTTCGCCGCCGTCGAGGTCGGCTAGGGCGTGAAGGTACTCCTCACCGGGGCGAGCGGGCTGATCGGCTCGGCGCTCGGCGACGCTCTGCTGGCGCGGGGCGAGGAGGTGGTGGGGCTGACGCGCGACCCCGAGCGGGCGCGCCGCGGCAACCCGAAGGTGAGCTGGCACGCCTGGGAGCCGATCCTGGAACGGCCGCCGGCGGCCGCCTTCGAGGGCGTCGACGGCGTCGTCAACCTGGTCGGCGAGAAGATCGCCCAGCGCTGGACCGAGGAGGCCAAGCACCGGATCATGGAGACCCGGCGGACCGGCACCCACAACCTGGTCGGCGCGATCGCCGGCCTCGAGCGCAAGCCAACGGTCCTGGTAAGCCAATCCGCGGTCGGCTTCTACGGCGACCGCGGCGACGCGATCGTTGACGAGTCGGCGCCGGCGGGCGCGAGCTTCGACTCCGTGGTGACCTCGGAATGGGAGAAGGTGGCGGGGGAGGA
>JASLJO010000209.1 GCA_030152505.1 Solirubrobacterales bacterium
TCCGACGTGCGCATCTCCGGCGTCTCGGTCGGCAAAGTGCAGACGATCGAACAGTCGCCCGACGGGCAGCAGGCGCAGGCGTCGGTGCCGGCGTTCAAGGCCAACGAACAGCTGTTCAAGCAGACCACGGCGCCGATCCGCGACCAGATCCGACCCTTCACCCGCCAGGTGCGGCCGGTGTTGACCCACGTCAACGAAGGCGCCGCCGCCCTGAACACGTCGGTGAGCGAATTCGGCACCTCGCTGGGTGCGCTGAACAGCTTCCTCAACGAGCTCGCCTACAAACCGAAGGGCAAGCAGAGCTTCCTCTTCTACCTGCCCTGGCTGAACCACAACATCAACGCCGGCTTCAACCTCGCTGACGCGGGGGGGCCGATCACCCGGGCTGTCGGAATGCTCTCGTGCAATGGATCGTCGCTCGCCTACGGCATCGCGCCGTTGAAGCCCTACCTACACACCCTGCTGCAGGGGGTACGAATCCCCAGCCCTGAGGAAATCCCCTTCCCCGGCACCGCAACCGGCCACTGCGAATACCTCGAAAAATGAGCAAGAAAGCCCCCAGCACCGCGCAGCTCCTCGTCATCGCCGGCTTTGCCCTGTCGTGCTTCGGCATCCTGCTCTTCCTCTGGATCACCTTCGGCGGGCCGACGCCGTTCAAGGCGAAGCCGTACGAGATCAAGATCCCCTTCCAGGAGGCGACGCAGCTGGCGCAGCAGTCCGATGTGCGGATCTCCGGCGTCTCGGTCGGCAAGGTCCAGGACATCGAAGAGTCGCCGGACGGCCAGCAGGCCCAGGCGACGGTCGACATCGAAGACAAGTACGCGCCGCTGCCCAAGGGGACTCGGGCGATCCTGCGCACCAAGACGCTGCTCGGCGAGACCTACGTCGAACTCACCCCGGGCAACTCTGGCGGACCGACGCTGCACGACGGCGCCACGCTCGCCAGGGCCAACGTCGCCGAATCGGTGCAGCTGGACGAGATCTTCCGCACCTTCGACCAACGTACCCGCGTGGCCTTCCAGGAATGGATGCGGGAAGGCGCCACGGCGATCGCCGGCGAGGGCCAGTCTCTGTCCACCGCACTGGCCGAGTTCGAACCCTTCTTCAGCGAATTCGACCAGCTCTTCCGCCTGCTCGATACGCAGCGCCTCGCCGTGCGGCAGCTCTTCCGCAACGGCACGACGACCTTTCGCGCGCTGCGCGGGCGAGAAGGGCAGCTCGCTGGCCTGATCCGCAACTCGAACACGGTCTTCAGCACCACGGCGGCGCGCGACCGCGACATCGAAGCCCTGTTCCGTGTCTTCCCGACCTTCGAGGACGAGCAGCGGCTCACCTTCGACCGGCTGAAAGCGTTCGCGCTCAACGCGGATCCCCTCTTCCGCCAGCTGGTGCCCGCCGCCGAACAGCTCTCGCCGACCCTGGTCGCCTTCTCAAGGCTGGCGCCACAGGCGAAGGGATTTTTCGACGGGCTGGAAACGGTCATCGACCGCGCCCCTGACGGGCTCGGCTCCTTCCGCAAGTTCCTGCGCAGCGACTTCCCGGTTCTGCTGCGCGCGGTAGACCCGTTCCTGCGCAACCTCAACCCGATCCTCTCCGGGTTGGGGCTCTACAAGAACGAGTTCACGTCGTTGCTCGGCAACGTCGCCTCGGCGACCAATGCGGTCCACCTCAGTGCCGCTGGCGAACAGATCCACTACCTGCGCCTGCTCGGCCCGTTCGGCCCGGAATCGCTGGCCACCTACGGCAACCGCACGACCACCAACCGCAACAGCGCCTACAGCCAACCGCGCTACGCCGAACGTCTCGCCAAGGGACTGCTCAACTTCCACACCGCCCAGTGCAGCTCCGGGATCACCGCCCACCTGAATCCCGACACCCCGAACGAACCCACCTTCAACCAGCGAACCGAAGGCGACTCGAAAAAAGCCGCCGACTTCTACGAACGGCTCAAGCACTATGCCTTCTCCGGTCAGGAGGACTCCGCGGCACTACCCGCCCCGGGTTGCGATGCCCAGGCCCCGTTCACGCCGATCTACGGCAGCGGCCCGGCAACGGCCTACCAGCACACCTTCGAACAGGGCCGATAGTCAGCCCTGCGGCGTGCAGGGCACCGCAAAACTGCCCTTCAGCACGGTCGTGGCGGATTGTCCGGGGGTGTGGGCTTCGTTCCTGAAGAGGAGCTTCGGGAGGCCGACCTTGAATATCCCGTCGGGGCACCTGGCTTCCAGGACGGCGACCTTTTTGCCCCTGTGGTCATAGGCCTTCCCCAGTCGGAAATCGAAGCCGAGCAGCGACCCGCTTCCACCGGCGATCACCGGGATCCTTGCGACCGCGTGCAGCCCGCCGCCTTTTCTCGTGAGCGAGACCCTGGTGACGATCGCGGCCGGCACCGGCACGGTGATGAACGTCTGGATCAGCAGCGTGACCTCGCCGTCCCTTTCGCCGCCGTTGAAGACGAGCAGCGGGCTGGGGACTTTGATCGGGTTCTGTTCGGGGAAGGCGATCTCGGTTTCCGCCTTGCCTTCACCGAGGGTCGCCTCGCCGCAGACTTTTTTGGCGGCCGCGGGATCGCGCATGTCGTACTCTCCGCCCCGGCAGACCGGGAAGCCCCTGACGTTGATCTTCACGTCCTTGTCGATGTCGACGACCGCTTCCCTGAGGGCCGGGGGATGGGTGCCGTCGGTGGTCTTGATCTTGCCGAAGATGCTCGCGGTGACGGGCGCGTACCTGTGCCGCGACAGCCCTTTCGGAGCAATGCTGCCACCGAAGCTCGGCACCAGGGATGCCCCTTCGCAATAGCTGAGCGTGCAAGAGACGGCACCCCCAGCGGTCACCGTGCACAGGGACGCGGCGATCACGACGAGTACCGATATAAGGCCCTTTCGCACCCGCGCATCCTATGTGCCTCGGGGCCTGGGGCACGAAAAGGGGGCGGCCTGGAGGCCGCCCCTTTGTCCTTCCGCCGTGCTGGGCGGGGTCCATGTTCCTGGTTGCTAGCCCTTCGGCGTGCAGGGCACGGCCACCGAGCCTTTCAGCACCGTCTGGGCGAGGGCCCCGGGCGTATGCGCTTCGTTTTTGAAGAGCGCCTTCTTCACCGACGCCTTGAAGAGGCCATCCGGGCATCTGGCTTCGAGGTAGCCGGTCTTCTTGCCTTTGTAGGTGTACGTCTTGCCGAGCTTGAAGCTGAAATCGAGCCCAGAGCCACTGCCGCCGGCGACAACCGGGACCTTTGCCACCGAGTGGATCCCGCTGCCCTTCTTCTGAATCGTGACCGTCGTGACCACCGCGGTGGGGGCCGGAACGGTGATGAAGATGTGGAAGTAGAGCGTGATCTTGCCGCCCTTTTCGCCGCCGTTGAAGATGGTCAGCGGACTGTGGACTTTGATCGGCTTCTGTTCGGGGAAGGCGATCTCGACGTCGGCGCTGCCGCTGCCGAGCACGGCGTCCCCGCACGCCCTTAGGGCGGCCTTGGTGTCGCGCGCCTCCAGCTGCCCGCCCTTGCAGGCGGGAAAGCCCCTGACGTTGACTTTGAGGTCCTTGTCGATGTCGAATTCGAGTTCCCTGAACGCCGAGGGATGGGTGCCATCGGTGGTTGCGATTTTGCCGAAGATATTCGTAGAGATCGGCACGTACCTGTTCTTCGGCAGCGCCTTCGGCGAAGTGGTGCCGCCAAAGGTGGCAATTAGGTTGCCCGCGCGGAGCGTGGTGCTCACCGCGCTTGCGACCGCCGCGACGCCGAGGGACGCCACCGCCACCGCAACAAGCGTCAGCATCAGCTTCTTTCGCATCGTCCTCTCCCCTCACCCGCGCCGGCTCGAGGTGACCGCCTCTCACCGGCGTTTATTTAATAGACCGCCAACGTACCAGTTCGAATTCGACAGTCCAGTGCCTGTGACTGTGTTAACGCAGGCAACAAAAAGGGGCGGCCGACCGGCCGCCCCTTTCCTGTCCGCCGGATCGGCGGCTCGTTGTTGCTTGCGGTTGCTAGCCCTTGGGCGTGCAGGGAACCGCGAGGCCGCCTTTGAGCACCGTGGTTGCGCCGGCGCCCGGTTCGTTCGCTTCGTTTTTGAACAGCACTTTCGGCGCGTTCACCTTGAAGACGCCGTCGGGGCATTTGGCTTCGAAGTAGCCAACCTTCTTGCCTTTGTAGCTGTAGGTCTTGCCCAACTTGAAGTTGAAGTTGAGCGCCGAGCCACTGCCACCGGCGATCACCGGGATTTTGGCCACCGAGGAGATCCCGGTGCCCTTGCGCTTGATCGTCACGGTGGTGACGATCGCGGTCGGCGCGGGCACGGTGATGAAGGTGTGGATCAGCAGCGTGACCTTGCCGCCCTTTTCGCCGCCGTTGAAGACGAGCAGCGGGCTGGGGACTTTGATCGGTTTCTGTTCGGGGAAGGCGATCTCGGCTTCCGCCTTGCCTTCACCGAGGATCGTGTTGCCGCAGACTTTTTTGGCGGCCTTGGTGTCGCGCGCCTCGAGCTGGCCCGCTTTGCAGACCGGGAAGCCCTTGACGTTGATCTTCACGTCCTTGTCGATGTCGACGACCGCTTCCCTGAAGGCCGAGGGATGGGTACCGTCGGTGGTGACGATTTTGCCGAAGATGTTCGTCGTGACCGGCGTGAACTTGTTCTTTGGCAGCGCCTTCGGCGAGGTGGAGCCGCCGAAGGTAACGACCAGGTTGCCAGCCCGAAGCGTGGTGCTCACCGCGCTCGCAACCGCTGCAACGCCGAGTGACGCCACCGCAGCCACGGCCAGTGCCAGCATCAGGTTTCTACGCATTCTCTTCTCTCTCCTTTTTGGCCCTGCCCGTCTGAGCCGCGACCATAGAAAGCCAGTTTGTCCCGCTCCAACGCTACCAGCGCAGGGGTTTGATTTGCTGTTATCCAGGTTCTCCGGTGGCGGGTTCCCATCCCGGCACAGCCATAAACCCGTTTGCCGCCGCAAAAGAGCGGCCCGGGCGCGGCGGAATCAGCTCTCGAGCATCGAAAGCCGCACTCGCTCGCGCTCCTCGGCGGCTCCGTCGGGACCGAGAAACGGCAGCGTGATCCAGAACATCAGGTCGGGCAGGCGGCTGGGAAGGCGCGCCGAGGCGCCGTGGAGTATCTCGCTGTAGAGCAGCTCGTTTATGCCGCCGGCGAGCGAGAGCGAGGTTATCCCCGGCAGCTCCACCGACGTCTCGGCCCGGCCGGCATCCAGAAACCCGGTGAACTGGCGCAGGGCGGCGTCGCGCCGGGCAAGCGCCTTGGGGCCGGCGGCGAGCACCTCGACGATCGCGAAACGACCCTCGTCGGGGTGCTCGGCGAGGTGTTTGAGCAGCTCTCCCAGGCCGGCGGCCACCCGCTCTGCCCAGGGGGCGCCTGGCTTGGACTCGAAGCCGCGTGCGGTATCGCCGAGCAGATTGCCGAGCAAGACGTCGTAGGCGGCAAGGAAGCAGTCCTCCTTGCTTGCGAAGAGCTCATAGAACGTCTTTCTCGAAACGCCGGCGACGCCGATCACGTCGACCACGCGGGTCTCCGGATAGCCACGCTCGGCGACGACTTCGATCATCGCTTGCAGGATTCGCCGCCGCTGGGACTCCGTCACCGCCTCCCGCGGTAGCCCGTGACGGCCCCGGGGCAGCCGCTCGCTGGCGGTGCGTCTACCGGAAGCCACACCAGGACTTTAAAGCACCTCTGGTTCTCAGTCCCCTGCCTCGCAACGTCAGACCGGAAATGGCCAGGTTACGAAGCGGGGGACTGGCCAATCCAGACGACCTCATCGCGCCCTGGGCCGACGCCGACGAGGCGGATCGGCACGCCGGCGAAGTCGGCGATGAAGTCGAGGTAGGCGCGGGCCTGGGCCGGCAGATCGGCCTCGTCGCGGCACTTGGTGAGGTCGGCGTCGAAGCCGGGCAGCTCCTCGTACTCGGGTGTGGCCGAGTGCAGGATCGACTGGTGGTAGGGGAAGGTGTCGAGGACCGCGCCCTCGCGCGAGCGGTAGCGCACGGCGACGCGCAGCGTGTCGATGCCGCTGAGCACGTCGAGCTTGGTGATCGTCAGCGCGCTCATCCGGTTGAGGCGGACTGCGTAGCGCAGGGCGACCAGGTCCATCCAGCCGCAGCGCCGCTCGCGCCCCGTCGTGGTCCCGTACTCGTGACCGCGTTCGAGCATGTGGCGACCGACCTCGTCCTCGAGCTCGGTCGGGAAAGGCCCGGCGCCGACCCGGGTCGCGTATGCCTTGGCGACGCCCCAGACCTCGCTGATGTCGGTCGGGCCGATCCCGGCGCCGACCGTGGCGGCGCCGGCGATCGGGTTGAGGATGTGACGAAGGGATAGGTGCCGTGGTCGAGGTCGAGCAGGGTCGCCTGGGCGCCCTCGAAGAGGACCGTGCGGTCGTTGTCGAGCTCATCCCAGCAAAGGCGGGCCGTGTCGGCGATGTGGGGCTCGAGCTGGTGCCCGTAGCCGGTGAACTCCTCGGTCATCGCATGCAGGTCGAGGCGCGGGTCCGGTGCCTCCGCGACCGAATGGTCGGCCCCCTCGCGCGCCCCCTCGCCTGCCTCCTTGCGGAGCTTGCGGCGCTGCACCGACAGTTCACGCAATGCCTGCTGCTTGGGCTCCAGCGCCGCCATGATCTTCTTGCGCAGGATCTTCTCGTCGAGCAGGTCCTGGACGCGGATGCCGAGCCTCAGCGCCTTGTCGGCGTAGCAGGGGCCGATGCCGCGCCGGGTGGTGCCGATCGAGAGCTTGCCGAGCTTGACCTCCCCCGCCGTGTCGAGCAGCACGTGGTAGGGCATGATCAGGTGCGCGTTGGCGGATATGCGGAGGTTGCCGACGTCGACGCCGCGCCGCTTCAGCCCATCGATCTCGCCGAGCAGGATGCGCGGGTCGAGCACGACCCCGTTGCCGATCATGCAGAGCTTGTCGGGATAGAGGATGCCCGAGGGGATCAGGTGGAACTTGAACTCCTCGCCGTCGCGGACGATCGTGTGGCCCGCGTTGTTGCCGCCCTGGAAGCGCACGACCGCGCTGGCGCGCTCGGCGAGCAGGTCGACGACCTTGCCCTTGCCCTCGTCGCCCCACTGGGCGCCGACTATGACGATTCCCGGCATGACGACCGGAGATTGTGCCGACTTCTAGGCGCCGACAGCGCGCGCCTGCTCGCGCCGGTCCGGCCCGAACAGGGGCAAGGGGTCGTCGCAGATCTCGATCAGGCGGGAGACGGTGCGCGATCCGATCTGGTCCTCCAGCTGCTTTCGCCCTTCCTCGACATCCTTCCCGGCGTTGCTGGTGACCAGCATCGAGCGCTGGTTCTCGTAGCGCTCGTTGACGAGCGCATACAGCTGCTCGACCACCCAGTCGGTGTGACGCTCGGAGCCGAGGTCGTCGATGTAGAGCAGATCGACCGATGTCAGACGGCGGAAGAAGGCATCGTAGGCGTCCTCTGATTCGGTCGCCTGGTAGGTCTGGCGGATCTGCGTCAGCAGCTTCGGGGTGAAATAGACCGCCACCGTCCGACCCGCGGCCAGAGCCGCCTTGGCGGCCAGCATGCCCAGCGTCGTCTTGCCGGTACCGGTGTTGCCCATCAGCCACATCCCCTTGCCGCTGTCGAGGTTGGCGTCGAGATCGTCGACGAATCCCCGGACCGCATTGACGACGTGGCGGGTGCTCATGTCGCGCACCATGTCGCTGACCGGGGGGCGGTCGAAGGAGACGCCGCGGTAACGGGGTGGGATGGCCGAGGCCACGCCGCGAATGCGACCGCGCTTGAGCCGCTCTTCGCGGCACTCGCAGGGGCGGGCCACGTCCTCGGGGCCGAGGATCCAGCCCGAGCCGTCGCAGACGCCGAGCGGACAGGCGCGTTCGGCGAACGGTTCGCTGCGCGGTCGGGCCGCCATCAGAAGTCAGGGCCCGCGGCGGCCGCGTCTTCCATCGGCGGGCCCTCACCCGCCGGTTGCTCCACGGGCTGCTCGTGGCCGCTGTAGTCGGCGAATTTGGGGAAGCGGTCGAGGAAGACCAGCTTCGGGGAGCCGATCGGCCCGTTCCTGTGCTTGGCGATGATCACGTCCGCCAGCCCATCCGGCTCGTCTTCGGGATCGCGGTAGTAGTCCTCGCGGTAGAGGAAGGCGACGAGGTCGGCGTCCTGCTCGATCGATCCGCTCTCCCTCAGGTCCGAGAGCATCGGCTTCGGTGGGTGGCGCTGCTCGGGCGCGCGCGAGAGCTGGGAGATCGCCAGCACCGGCACATCGAGCTCGCGGGCGAGGATCTTCAGTCCACGGCTCATCTGGCCGACCTGCTCGACCCGGTTGGCGCGCATGTCGTCGGCGCGCATCAGCTGCAGGTAGTCGACGATCACCAGGCCGAGGCCGCCCTGGTCCTGGGTCTGCGCGTGCAGGCGCCGCGCCTTGGCGCGCAGGTCGAGCAGGCCGAGGTCGGAAGAATCGTCGAACCACAGCGGTGCCTCCTCGAGCTCGTTGCAGGCGCGCACCACCTTCGGCCAGTCCTTCTGCGCGACCTGCCCCTTGCGCAGCTTGTCGCCCGAGATCCTGGCCCGGCAGGCGATGAAGCGCTGCGCCAGCTCCACCTCCGACATCTCCAGCGAGAAGAAAGCCACCGGCCGCTTCCGCTTCACCGCCACGTTCTCGGCGATGTTGGCGACTATGGCCGACTTGCCCATGGCGGGCCGCGCGGCGACGATGATCAGGTTCCCCGGCTGGAAGCCCCCCGTGATCGAGTCGATGTCGCGGAAGCCGGAGGGGGTGCCGGTCAGCTCGAGCTCACCGGTGGAGAGCTTCTCCAAGCGGTCGACCTCGTCGTGGAGGATCTCCGAGAGCTGGCGGAAGTCGCTCGCCTGCTCCTTGTGGGCGACTTCGAAGAGCAGCTTCTCGGCCCGCTCGGAGAGCTCCCGCGGTTCGCCGTCACGCCCGTGCACCCAGCCCTGGATCTCCTGGCCGGCGCCGAGCAGCCGGCGCAGCAGTGAGTTCTGTTGGACGATCTCGGCGTAGTGCTTGGCGTTGCCGGCGGCCGGCACCTTGGCGGTCAGCTCGGCGACGTAGTTGCGGCCGCCCGCCTCGTCGATCTCGTTGCGCTGCACCAGCGCCTCGGCGACGCTGAGCTCGTCGACCGGCTTGGAGGTGGCGTAGAGATCGTGGACGGCGCGGAAGATCGCCGCGTGCTTTTCCAGGTAGAAGTCTTCCGCGTTTAGCTTGACCTCGTCGATCACCCGGCTGAGTGCCGGCTCGGCGACCAGCATCGCGCCCAGGACCGATTCCTCGGCCTCGATGTTCTGCGGCGGGACGTGGGTTGCGGAAGGTTGCGGCATCGACACTCAGTTAAGGGCCCGGGTCGGCGGATTTCACCCCCTCGAGCCCAGGAGACCAAGCAAACCAGAGCCGCGGGGCGACCACGAGCGGTCTCCCTGCAACCACCGGCGAAAAGAAGACGTGAGCGATCGCTTGAGAATCGGCACATTGCGGTCGCAGAAGATTTTGCCTGTACGCACCATCCGTGCGCCGAAACCTTTACGGTGCAATCATGGAGGCGATGAGAGAGAGCTGGAGCGACGACCGCCTCGACGACCTGAACGGCAAGGTCGATGCATTGCGGGTCGAGACGAAGACCGAATTCGCCGCTGTGCGGTCTGAGATGCGTGAAGGCTTCGAGCGGATCGAGAAGCGCTTCGACAAGATGGACAAAAGGTTCGAGAAGGTCGACGAGCGCTTCGAGAAGGTCGATGAGCGCTTCGAAAAGCAGCTCCAGCGGGCCGACGAGCGCTTCGAAAAACAGTCCCAGCGGACCGACGAGCGCTTCGAAAAGCAGTATCTGCGGATCGACGAGCGTTTCCAGGCCATGGATGGGCGGCTGATCGCGATCTACCGGACGATGATCGGGTTCTGCGGCGTCGCCCTCGCCGCGCTGGTCGGCTTCCTCGCCACCCAGGTCTAAGAACCGGCGGCGGGGATCTGCCCGGCCTCCTCCTGTCTCTGCTCGCCACGGCGCAGGATGCGGCGGGTGAGGATTGCGGTGCTGAGGATCGCCGTTGCGCCGAGGCTGAGCTGGACGCTGAGCAGGCCCTCACGGGTCCAGTAGACATCGCGCAGATCGAGCAGGAGGGCCGCCTCGTCGAAGGTCAGGCCCATGCCGGCGCCCATGGCGATCGCCAGGCGATCTTCCAGGCCCTCGTCGTCGCTCAGCAGCGCCGCGGTGCCCGAGCCGAAGGCGAGCAGGATGCCGGGCACGAAGTGGTGGATGTGGCGACCTCCGACGCGGACGTTCTCGAATGGCCACCAGCGATCGCGGATGCCCCAGGTCGAGATCCGCACCAGGGCGAAGGAACCGAGGAAGCCTGCCAGCAGGTTGAAGAGGACGGTCTCGCTGCGCGGCGCCGCCTCATAGCCGCTGACCGCGACGTTGACGGTGTCGAGGGCCGCCGCGGGCGCGGCTTCGACCAGCGGCTCGCCATTGCCGCGCTCGTGCCGGCGACGTTGCAGGAGCCGCCCGAACTGGCCCGCCAAGACCGTCCCGGCTCCCCCCAGAGCGACCGCGGCGAGGCTCACCGTCGCTCGCTCCGATCGTGCCCAACGAAACCGGGTCCGCGCCTTGGCGCGGCGGGTCAAGCGGGCTGGCGAGCGGAGCGAGGCCATCGGCCCATCGCCGTGGCCTCAGGACTCCTCGGCGACGATCGTCTTCACCGAGGCCACAGTGCCGTCGGCGAGCTCGATCTCCACCATGTGAGTGCCGATCTCGCGGATCGGCTGCTCGAGGCGGACTTTGCGTTTGTCGATGCGCAGGTCACGTGCCTCCCGGAGTGCGTCGACGATCTCCTTGGCGCCGACCGAGCCGAACAGCTTGCCGCCATCGTCGGCGCGCTGCTGAATCGTCAGCACGGTCTTGGAGAGCAGCAAGGCCGCCTGCTCTTCGCGCTCCGCGCGCAGTCGCTCCGCCTTTTCCGCCGTGGCCTGCTGTTGCTGGGCCTGCTCGAGCGCGCCGGGCGTTGCCGGCGCGGCGAGCTTGCGCGGGATCAGGTAGTTCCGCAGGTAACCGGGGGCGACGTCGACCGGCTCTCCCCGCCGTCCGAGGCTCTCGACGTCCTCGAGCAGGATCGCCTGCGTCATCGACCTAGCGCTCCCCGACGTAGGGCAGCAGGGCGATCTCTCGCGCCCGCTTGACCGCCACCGAGAGCTGCCGCTGGTGCTTGCGCGAGAGGCCGGTCACCCGCCGGCCGCGCGTCTTCCCCTTGTCGGAGAGGAAGCGGCGCAACAGGTTGAGATCCTTGTAGTCGACCGCCTCGGAGTTGATCCGGGTGTATTTGCGCGGCCGCACGCGCTCCGCCCCGCGGCGTCCGCGACGCGGCGAGGCGTTTCCGTTGTCTCGATCTCTGGGCATTGGCGGCCCGGGATGCTACAGACCTGACGCTAGAAGGGGATGTCGTCGTCTCCGCCGCCACCCGCTGCGCCCGCCGGGGCGGCGTCGTAGTCGGAGGTGTCGGCCGGGGTGTCGCTCTGCGGGGTGAAGCCGTTGCCGTTGCCGCCTCCGCCCCCTCCATCGCGCGACCCGAGGAACTGGACCGAGTTGGCGATGATCTGCACCGCCTGTCGTTTGCCGCTGCCGTCTTTAGCGTCCCACTCGCGCCAGTCGAGGCGCCCTTCGACCGCCACCGGCCGTCCCTTGGAGAGGTAGTTGGCGCAGTTGTCGCCCTGGGCGCCGAAGACGACCACGTTGAAGTAGTTGGGCTTGTCGACCCATTCGCCCGTCGAGCCGTCCTTGCGCCTGCTGTTGACCGCGACGCGCAGCTCGCAGACGGAGGTTCCGCCGCCGGTGCTGCGCAGATCGGGGTCCTTGGTCAGATTCCCGGTGATGACCACCACGTTGATGTTCGAAGCCGCCACGGCTCTCACTCCTCGAAGATCGTTTGTCGAAGCACCAGTCTAAGAGCGCAGGCGGCGCGACTCTCCCCCCCGAAGCCGGAATCTGCGTGAAAAGACCGCTACTCGGCGGAGTCGCCGGGCTCGCCCTCGGCGGGATCCTCGGAGGGTTCCGGCTCGGGAGCGGGCTCAGCAGCCGGCTCGGCGGGCTCGGGCTCGGCGACCGGAGGCTCGGCAACGGCGGTGGCCGCGGGAGCGGGAGCCTCGGCCTCGGTTGCCTCCGGGGCGGCCTCGGCAGGAGGCGCGGGAGCATCGGCGGGTCGCTCCCGCGACGCTCCCGGCCCCGGGGAGCCGGTCGCCGGTGGAACCATCACCGGCGTGTCGGCGTCGACTTTGAAGATGCGGAAGCGCAGCACGCCGTCGGCGATCTTCAGGTTGTGGTCGAGCTGCTCGAGTAGCTCGGTAGGAGCCTCGAAGCGGAACCAGCGGTAGTCGGCCTCGTTGCGCTGAGCGATCTCATAGGCCAGCTTGCGCAGCCCCCAGACGTTCTCGTGCTTCAGCGTCCCAGCGGCCTCGATCTGCTTCTTGGCCTCGTTGGCGGCAGCATCGCGCGCCGGGGCGTCCTGCCCCGGGTCCAACATCAGGACCAGCTCGTATTCGCGTGGTGCCGCCAAAACGGCGTCGGACTATAGCCAGGTCGCTCAGTGCGGCGCGAACTCGGCAGATCCGTCGTCGAGCGGTTCCGCAGGCGGCGGCGTGACGATCGGGGCGGGCTCAGGCGTCAGTGGCGGAGGTTCCGGGGAAGGGACGATGGCTGCAGCGGGCGGGTCCTGTCGCGGGGTGGGCGTGCCCGAGGAGGGCTGGGTTTTTCGCCCCCGAGGTTGCGGCCGTCCGAGGTTGTGGTCGGGGCGAAAAACGGGACGCCGCCCTGCTCGGGCACGCCCACCCCGCACCACCCGCCCGAGATGCCGTCGCCGCGGACGCTCCAAGGACCTCAGCGGCTGCGCCTGTGCCCGCGGCAGGCCTACGTCGGGCGGCAATGGCTCTGGAGCGGGTGGCGTCAGCAGCTGTGGGATGAGCTGCAGCGCCACGAACCCGGCAATCAGCACGGCAGCTCCTTTGGCCACAAGCTCCCAACGAACGCGCAGTCCCATGAGCTTCTAAGGGCTCAGCGGCCGAATCTCTCCCCAGACCCCTCCCTCTACGCCACCGCTTCGCGCAGCTCGGCGATGTCCTTCAGCTGGTCGTCCACCCAGTCGCCGGGGTTGCGCGAGTAAATGATCTCCTTTAGGTGCGTTGCTCGCAGCCGCCGCTCCTCGGCGTCCATGGTCAGCGCCCGGTGGATCGCATCGGCCTGCTCCTGGATGTCGAAGGGATTCACCGAGAGCACGCAATCGGCAAGCTCCTCGTGCGAGCCGGTGTTCTCGGAGAGCATCAGGACGCCGTCGCGGGTGTTGACTGCCGGCGCCTCCTTGGCTACCAGGTTCATCCCGTCGAACAGCGAGTTGACCATCAGCAGGTCGAAGTGCTTGTAGCGGGCGACCGCCTCGGGGAAGTTCTCGTAGATGTTGAGATCGATCGGCATCC
>JASLJO010000213.1 GCA_030152505.1 Solirubrobacterales bacterium
GCGCCGCCTCGTCCCCCCCGGTCCCGGCCCGGATCTCGACCAGCACGTTCTTGGCGTCGTTCGGATCGCGCTCGACCATCGCCAGCCGGATCTCCTCCTCCAGCTCCTCCAACCGCCCCGGCGCCTCGTCGACCACCTTGCGCAGCTCGGCATCCTCTCCTTCCTCCAACAGCTCCCGGGCGCCCTCCAGATCGTCCTTCAACGTCCGGTACTCCCCCGCCAACGCCTGTGCAGGCTGAAGCTCCCGATACTCCCGCCCCACTTCCGCATACCTCTCGCGGTCCCCAATGACGGCAGGGTCAGACATCTCCCGCTCCAGCTCGGAGAAGCGTGCCTCTATCTGCTCGACGAGTGAGTCGATCATGCAGCTAACGATAAGCGCAGCTCGGGCGGGTGGCGTCGACAGGACCCGCCCGCCGCTACGCGACTATCTCTATGGGCGACTCGCCGGCCTCAGCCGGCTTCTCCTCAGCCAACACCTTCTCCAGCGCCGCGATCGCAACCGCCAGCTGCTCTTCGTCGGGCTCGCGGGTGGTCAGGTTCTGCAGCATCAGCCCCGGCCACATCACCGCCCGCACCCAGCGTTTGCGCCGGTTCCTGCCGGCCCACTTGATCACCTCGTAGGAGAGGCCGGCGATCAGTGGGATGCCGAGGATGCGCGAGGCCAGTAACCAGTACCAGGCCGGCAACCCGATCGGGGCGAAGACGAAGATCGCCAGCACCATGACGATCAGCAGGAAGCTGGTACCGCAGCGCGGGTGCAGGCGCGAGTAGAGCTTCGCCCGCGAGGGGACCAGCTCGTCCTCGGCCTCATAGCAGGAGATCGTCTTGTGCTCGGCGCCGTGGTACTCGAAGACACGACGCAGGTCGGGCAGGCGGCTGATCGCGGCGATGTAGGCGATGAAGATCGCCGTGCGCAGGATTCCCTCGACCAGCCAGAAGAGAAACGCGTTGCCGAGCTGGTCCTTGATCAGACTGGTCAACCCGACCGGGACGACGAAGAAGAGCCCGACGGCCAGGGCCATCGAGAGGACGATCGTCAGACCCCAGACCCAGCCACCGATCTCCTCCTTCTCGCCCTTCTCGTCGGGCTCCAACTGGGCGTTGGCCGAGATCGCCAGGGCGCGGAAGCCGATCTTCAGCGACTCGCCGAGAGCGACGACGCCGCGGATGACCGGCACGCGCCAGAGCCGGTGACGCTTCGCCCAGGGCACCAGCGCTTCGGAACTGAGCTCGACCTGGCCCTCGGGGTTTCGCACGGCGACGGCCCAGGTCGAGACGCCGCGCATCATCACTCCCTCGAGCACCGCCTGGCCTCCGACCGGCGCGTCGCGCTTGGCGACCAGCGCCCCGTCGGGCATGCGCAGAGGGTCCGCCCCGTTGGCAGAGGCGGCCTCAGCCCGCGGAGAGGCTGTCTCCGCGGCCATTGCTTACTTCGAGGCCTTGGCGTGCTTGGCGGCGCGCCGCTGGAACCGCTCGACCCGCCCGCCGGTGTCGACGAGCTTCTGCTTGCCGGTGTAGAACGGGTGGCACTCCGAGCAGAGCTCGACGTGCAGATCGTCCACCGTGGCACGGGTGTAGAACTGGTTGCCGCACGAGCAATGCACGTTGGCGAGTTGGTACTCCGGGTGAATTCCTGCCTTCATCGCCTTCCAAGGATAGAGAAGTGCGCAAAGAACGCCTGCGCGAGGGTTGTGAAAAGGCTCTCTCCTGCCGATAGCTGAGCATGACGCCAGGCCAATCGACCGTTCCCGACAGCAGGCTCGCACGCAGCCTGCGTGTGGCGCTGGCAGTCCTGCTATTCGGCGGCACCGCGCTGATCGCCCTCCACTACTGGCTCGGCGTCGGCGCGGGCCTCCATGGCGTGCTCAGTTCCGGCGTCTACGACGCGGTGATCCTGGGCGCCGGCGTCGCCTGCCTGGTGAGGGCCTCCCTATTCGGCCGCGAGCGCAACGCCTGGATCCTGATCGGAGCCGCGATCCTCGCGTGGGGGGCCGCCGAGGTCTACTGGTCGATCGCCATCGAAGACAACCCGAGCGCTCCCTATCCCTCACCCGCCGACGTCGGCTACCTGGTCTTCTATCCGCTCGCCTACGGGGGACTGGCGCTGCTCGTCCGCGCTCGCGCCCACGAGATCAACTGGCGACTGTGGATGGACGGGGTGATCGCCGCTCTGGGAACGGCGGCCCTGGGCGCCGCCTTCGTCTTCGACTTCGTCGCTGAGAAAGCCGAAGGGACGCCGATCGAAGTGGCAACCACGCTTGCCTATCCGCTCGGCGACATCGGCATGCTGGCCATTGTCATCGGCGTGGTCGCGCTGACCGGATGGCGCCCCGGTCGCACCTGGTCGCTGCTGCTCGCCGGCCTGGCGGCGCTGGTCGTCGCCGACATTGCCTACACCCTGCAACTGACCGACGAAGCCCTACCGGGCGGCAGCTGGATCGAACCCATCTACCTGATCTCAGCCGTATGCCTGGGCGCGTCCGTATGGCAGCCTGCCGCGGCGGCCGAGATCAGCTCTTCCGGCGACCACCGCCGCGAGATGATCGTCCCGGCGGTCTTCGCCGGGGTGATGATCGGCCTCTTCGCGATGCAGTACTTCAGCGCCACGAGCGGGCTCTCGACGGTCCTCTGGGCATCGACGATGACCGCCGTGATCGTGCGCCTGGCGATGAGCGACCGCGAGAACAAGCGACTGCTCGAGCAGGTGCGGACCGACCATCTGACCGGACTCGGCAACCGGGGGCGGATGCAGGTCGACCTGCCCGTGCAGTTCGCCCAGGCGAGCGAGGAGAGCCCGATCATGCTGCTGCTCTTCGACCTCAACGGCTTCAAGCACTACAACGACACCCTCGGCCACGCCGCCGGGGACGAGCTGCTGGCCGGCATCGGGCGGACGCTGTCGGGGGCGCTCGGCGACGAAGGAGTCGGCTACCGGATCGGCGGCGACGAGTTCTGCGTGCTGCTCGTCTGCCCACCTGAGCGCTTCGACGCGCTGACGCGTGCGGCCCTCGAGGCGATGACCGTGGTCGGCCCGGGCTATGAGGTGGGTGCGTCCGTGGGCGCGGTCAGTGTGCCCACCGAGGAGAGCGAGCCCTTGCCCGCGCTGCGGCTCGCCGATGCCCGTATGTACGCACAGAAGGAGTCGCGCCGCACGCTAACGGCTGAGTCCGGCGAGGAGAAGGTCGAGAGTGCGGCCGACCTCGATTCGCATCAACTCCGGGTCAGCGGCCCGCGCGACGAGCATCGCCGCCTCGTCTAAGGCCCCCATCAGCACGTGAGCGAGTGGCCGTACCGGCTGCTCGGCGATTGCGCCGGTCTCGACCGCCGCCTGCAGGGTCGCCTCGATCAGCCCGAGGCCGTGCTCGGCGGCGATCTCACGCCAGCGATCCCAGCCGAGCACTGAAGGCCCGTCGATCAGGACGATCCGCTGCACGTCGGCTTCGGTGCAGGCCTGCAGAAACATCTCGGCCCCAAGCCGCATGGCTCCCAACGGGTCGGTCGCGCCGCCGCTCAGCGCCCCGTCGGCGATCCGCTGCGCCAGCTCGGCCTCGATCTGTTCGTAGATGGCCTCGAAGAGCTCGCGCTTGCCGTCGAAGTGGTGGTAGAGGGCTCCACGGGTGACGCCAGCGGTGCGCACGATCTCCTCGGTGCCGACACCGCCGTAGCCGCGCTCCGCGAAGAGCGCCCGCGCCGCCTCGATCAACGCGGCGCGCGTCGCTCCTGACCGCTCGACCTGGGTTCGTTTGACATTCATACTGTCTGTATGTAATTTAGCCCTTCCGTCGGCCGGAAACAATCTTTCGAGGAGGACGCGATGAGCCAGCCAGAGCAGCGCCACGAAGTCGACCTGCCAGCGGGGAGGGTGCGCTACCGCGAGGCCGGCGAGGGCAAGCCGGTCGTCTTCGTCCACGGCTATCTGGTCGATGGCCGCCTTTGGGACGGCGTCGTCGACGGGCTCGCCGGCCGCTGCCGCTGCCTCGCCCCGGACTGGCCGATCGGCGCACAGCAGATCGCGATGAAGCCCGACGCCGACCTCTCCCCCTACGGGGTCGCGGCGATCATCGCAAGCTTCCTCGAGGCGCTCGACCTCGAGGACGTGACGATCGTCGGCAACGACTCGGGCGGAGCGATGTCGCAGGTCCTCGTCACCCGCCACCCGGAGCGGATCGGCCGCCTCGTCCTCACCAACTGCGACACCCACGAGAACTTCCCGCCGGGGGTCTTCAAGGCGATGCCGCCGATCGCGGCCCTGCCGGGCGGGATGGCTGTGCTGGCGGCGCCGTTCAGGATCGGCGCCCTCGCCCGCGCGGCCTTCAAGCCCTTCTCGAAGAAACCGATCCCGGCCGAGCTCGTCGCCTCCTGGATGGAGCCCGGCCTGCACGATCCCGACGTCAAACGCGACGTCAAGAAGGTGACGACCGGAATGAACAAGCGCTACACGCTGGAGGCGGCGGAGAAGCTGCGCGGCTCCGACCTCCCCATTCTGCTCACCTGGGCGCAGGGCGACAGGTTCTTCCCGCTCAAGTACGCGCAGCGGCTCGTCGCCGACACGCCGAACGCACGCCTGGTCGAGATTCCCGACTCGGCGACCTTCGTGCCGCTCGATCAGCCACGGCGGCTCGCCGACGAGATCGCCGCCTTTATCTCGTAGCGCGGTCGAGTTTTCGACCGCTATGCGGTTCAAACCTCTACCGCGGTTGGCGGAGTTTGGGTGATTTTTCGCTACTTGCGGTTTTTTCGTCTGACGGAGGGTGGAGACTGCCGAAACGCCCCCTACAGGACGGAGAGCCAAGCATGGCCCAGGAGATCTTCGACCAGGATAGGCCTCAGAGGAGGAGCGCGATGGCACGGCGGCTCGACGAAGCCTTTGCCGGCTGTGACCAGTGGACGCTTGCCCCGCCGAGTCAGCGACGCAGCGAGGAGATCTTCAGCCCAGCGCTGGCGAGCTCCTCGAGGATGATCGGCAGAGCGGCCACCGTACGCGCCCAGGAACCGGGGGCGCTGTAGTAGTCGGCATCGTGCAGTAGGACGATGTCGCCGTCGCCGGCCGAACCGGTCGCCAGTCGGGCGATCGAACGTCCCGTTGCGCGCCCGCGCCAGTCCCTCCCCCACTGCGACCAGAGCACAGGGCGCCAGCCGCGGCGGCGAACGAATCGAAGGGCCGCGCCGCTGTAGATGCCGTAGGGCGGGCGGTGATCGGCGATCGCCTGCCCGGCGGCCTCCTCTATCGCCGCGCGGCCGCGTTCGGCGTCCTCACGAAACTGCCGACCGGTCAGCCACAGCGCGTTGCGATGGCGGTGACAGTGCAACTCGACCCGGTGACCGGCGGCGACGATCTCGGCGACCAGGGCCGGGCGACGCTCGGCCTGCTCGCCGGCCAGGAAGAAGGTCGCCGGCGCGCTCGCCTCGCGCAGGATCTCGAGCACGAGCGGCGTGCCCTGTGGATGCGGGCCATCGTCGAAGGTGAGCGCGACGCCCTCCACCCCCTCCTGGCGCCGCAGGATCCCCAGCCGCGCCGCGACCCGCGGCGACACGGGCGCCAGCGGCGCTCCGATCAACGGCTTTCGTGGCCGGTCGCACCGCGCGCGGCCGCCGGCCGCGCTTCCTGTACAGCAGGCACGGGTTCGTCTTCGTCCTTGCCGAAGTGAATGCGACCATTGAGTGGCTTCGCCACCACCTTGTAGGGGGCTTCGCGGTCGATCACGGTGAACAACAGGACGATCGCCAGGACGACGATGCTGACCGCGGTGACGACCCGCTCCATGCGCAGCCGCCAGACCGGCTGCGGCTTGATCCGGGGCCGCGCGGACAACACACGCGAGGAGATCGAGGGCAGCGAGGCGAAGCTCGAATCGGGCGAGCGGCGCTCCCTGGTCAGGTGACGCAGCACGGACTCGAGCTCGTGCTCGGAGCGCGCCACCTCGGCCAGGCCGAAGCGCTCGAAGGCGGCGTTGTTGGCGCGCAGGTGACCGGCTGAGAAGCCATAGGAGACGACCGGGCAGCCGCGGATATGCGCCTCGAGCACGGTCAGCCCGGCGGTCGAGTGGACCATCGCGTCGGCGGCGGCCATCCAGTCGCTCATCTGCTCGGTGAAGCCGAGAACGCGTACCCGCTCGTTGCCCGCGTAGCGCTGTTCGAGCTTCTCGCGCACGGCCTCGTTGCGGCCGGCGATGCAGGCGACGAGCGTGTCCTCGCCGGAGAGCGCCGCGTCGATCGCGCCTTCGAGGTTGCCGATCCCCCAGCCGCCGCCAGAGACGAGCACCAGCCGACCATGAGCGGGAACGTCGAGGGCCTCGCGCGCCGTGACGCGGGTGCGCGGCATGAGGAAGTCGCGGGCGATCGGCGGCCGCAGCCACTCGACACTGCCTGGCCCGACCAGACGCTCGACCTCCTCGATCGACTCCGGATGGGTCACGTAGTGTAGGTCGACCCCCGGGTGGGCCCAGTAGCGCAACCCGGCGAGGTCGGTGATCGCTGAGTGCACCGGCACCAGCAGGCGCCGGTTCTCGCGCAGCATGCCGAGCACCGCGGTCACTCCCGGATAGGTGGAGACGACGACGTCGGGCTGGAACTGGTCGACCACCTGCATCAGGCCGCGGGCGCCCAGGGCATAGCTGAGGTGGTGCATCAGCCAGCGGGTGGGGGCGAACCTGGTGATCAACCAGTACTGCAGGTCGAACAGCCAGGGCATCCAGCGGAAGGTGAAACGGGACCCGTCGCGCACGACCGAGGACGAGATCCGGCCCATCGCCTTGAGGCCGTCGACGATGTCCACCTCGGTGTCCGGGAAGTCGCGTTCGACGTCCTCCTTGATCATCCGCGCCGGCAGGTCGTGTCCCTCACCGATATCGGCGGTCAGCACCAGGACGCGCGGCGGGCGGGCGCCTGCCTCCGTGCTGACGCCCTCGAGCAGCGAGCCCGTGGCGCGACCGGCGCCGCTGCCGTTTCCGTTGTGGTTCAGCACCGGCTTGAGGCCGGGGACCGGATCCGGCGGTCGAGTCGTGTTGCGCACCCACTCGACGTAGCGGCGCACGCCCTCGCGGAAGCTCGTCCGCGCCTTCCAATCGATCTCCTCCAGCGCCCGCTGGTTGGAGATCTCCTTGCCGGGAAAGTCGCCCGGGCGCGGTGGCGTGTGGACGATCTCACAGCCCTCGGTGTTTTCCTGCACCCGCTCGGCGATTTCGAGGATCGTCACCACCTCGTCGCCGGAGAGGTTGTAGGTGCGGTTGGCGGCGGCCGGCGCCAGCGCGGCGACGATGCCGTCGGCGAGGTCCTCGACATAGATGAAGCTGCGGCACTGACTGCCGTCGCCGGCGATCGTCAGCGGCTTTCCTTCGAGCGCCAGGTCGGTGAACTTGGCGACGACCCCGGCGGCGCGGGCGCGCGGCCCGTAGGGGATGCCGAAGCGCAGCACGGTCGACTCCAGCTCGAAGAGCTCGGCATAGCCGGCGCAGTAGGTCTCACCGGCGAGCTTGGTCGCGGTGTAGAGGTGGCGGGGCGCCGGGATCGGCGTCGACTCGTCGACGGCCTGCTCGGCGCAGTCGCTGTAGACCCAGGTGGTCGAGCCGTAGACGACCCGCCCGACCTCCACCCGGCAGGCCGCCTCGAGCACGTTGAGCGTGCCACGCGTGTTGACCTCCTCGGCGAGGACGGGATCGGCATGCACGTGGGCGACGTCGGCGACCGCGGCAAGATGGATGACCGCGTCGCAGTCGCGCATCGCCAGGTTGAGGTTGGCCGGGTCGGTGATGCTGCCGGTGAAGGTCTCGACTTCGAGCGGTGAGTGGTAGGGCGAGGCGCTGAGGTCGAAGATTCGCGGTGTGTGGCCGTCGCGCATCAGCCGGTCGACGACATGCGAGCCGATGAAGCCGCCACCGCCGGTCACCAGGACTCTCACGTCGCCTCCTCCGCGAGTGCCTCGTCGCGGCTCTCGGGACGGTAGTAGAGGGGGACGCACCAGTGGTTCTGTGCCACCCACTCGGTGTCGGGAAGGTCGTCGTCGCGGCCCATGATCCGGTGGCACGGCTCCTCGTAGACCCGTCCGGTCGACTTCTCGATCGGCTCGAAGACTATGTACTTGTAGAGGCCCGAGGTCATGCCCTCGGGCAGCTCGAGGCGGGCCGGGTGCAGCGGGTCGAGGTGCTCGCGCGCATAGTCGTTCTTCCAGGCGACGATCTGCTCCATGCGCTCCGCCTGGATCAGGCCGAGCGCCGCCGTGAACTCGCTCATGCGGAAGTTGAGACCGTCGACCTCGTGCTCGAACTTGCCGTAGTTACGGAACTTGCGAGCGAACTCGATCAGCTCCGGGTCGGCAGAGACGAGGACGCCCCCCTCACCGGTCGAGACCGTCTTCGTCGCGTAGAGCGAGTAGACGCCGGCATCGCCGAATCCCCCGGGGCGGCGCTCGCCCCACCCGGCGCCGTGGGCATGGGCGCAGTCCTCGAGCAGGAAGATCCCATTCTCGCGGCAGTAGGCCGCGATCCGCTCGGAGTCGAAGGCGATGTGGCCGCCGATATGGACGAGGATCGCCGCCCTGGGCTTGGCCCGCTCCGCCCTGCGCTCGAAGTCCTCGAAGGACATGCAGAGGTCGGTGCGGTTGCAGTCGACGAACTCGACCTCGGCGCCGGCGCCGATCGCCGCCAGGGGCGTCGCCATGAAGGTGTTCGAGGGGCAGAGCACGGTCTCGCCGCGCACCCCGGCGAACTCGAGCGCGGCGAGGGCGCCGCCGGCCCAGCTCGAGAGCCCCAGGCTCGGCAGGCCGTTCCACTGCGACCAGCGTCGCTCGAAGGCCTCCAGCATCTGTCCCTCGGACCACTGCTCGGAGTCGAGCACCTCGGTCCAGAGCTCGAAGAGGCGAGCCCGGTCACGATGATCGAAGCCGATCGCAAATTTGCCCGCATCGAGTGAGGGGCTCAGGGGAGGCAAAGCGGCGCCAGGCTACCAGCGATCGCGGATCACTCGTCGGCATGAGCGGCCGCGATGACCGCTCCGACAGCCATCGAGCCGGCCAGCAGGACCGTCCCGGCGACGGCCACGGCCATCGAGGCCACCAGCACGATGCCCCCAAGCGGAGTGCCGCTCCAGGACTCGCCGAATATCAGCGGTGCCAGGAGCACGGGGACGATGATCTGCACGGCGAACATCGTCGGCGCCACGTGCGTGGCGGGGCGGCGCTGCAGGGCGCTCATCTCGCTGAGCAGGGCAACGCCCTCGGAAGCGGCCGCGGTGGCAAGCCAGGCGACCGCGACGATGATCGCACCAGCCGCCAGCTCGTCGGTGAGCAGCTTGCTGGCGATTGCGGTCCAGGCGTAGCCACAGCCGGCGCTGAGGACTGCCAGCGTGGCGATCGTGCTCGCCCATCCGACTTTGACCCCCTCCTGGGGTGGTGAATGCCGGAAGCGTCGCCGCAGAACATAAGGAGCGGCAATCGGGATCGCCACCAGGCCGAGCGCCAGCGCGATCGCCGCCGTCCCAGCGTGGTCGGTGGTCCGCTCCGGCGCCGCCAGCGCCACGCCGGCGACACCGGCGACGATCGCCGCCACCGCGGCCCCCTCTCTCCACCCCGGCCTCTCCCCCAGCCGTGTCGCCCCGAGCCACAGCAACAGAATCAACCCACTTGCCAAGCACGGCTGCACCACCGTCAGCGGCGCCAATAGCAACGCCACGATCTCCAGCGGCCAGCCCGCCAGCCCCAGCACGGTTGCCCCCAGCCAGCGCCGGTTCCACAGCAGCCGCCCGATCAGCGACAGCCGCAGCGAGTGCTCCCCCGGCACCTCCCGCGCCTCCAGCGCCTGCAGCGCGATCGAGGTGTTGTAGAGCAAAGAAGCTCCGACCGCCGCAGCTATGCCGAGGGCCACCACAAGCCGACCCTATCCAGCGAACAGGAGGGCGAGCCGGGTCACCCTCCGACGGGCGGATACTCAAAATGCCGGGCTAATTAGCCCGGCATTTGTCCGGCGGAGGGTGACCCGGCTCGCCCGCTACGTCTCTTGGTAGAGCGGCCCGTCGCCGCCCTCGGGCAAAGTCAGGCGGCCGCCCTTGGCGGTGATCGCCCCGCACTGCACACAGTTGGAGGCGGTGACGTGGACATCGACCTCGGCGGCGCCGTTCTCGAGCTGCTCGTCGGGGATCTCATAGACCTGGGCCGGGCACATCGAGACCCAGGTCTGGGCGATCTCACGCGGCACCTTGGTCTGGATGCGGACGTGGTTGGGCGCGTCGTCGCGGGTCGCGTTGCCGGAGAGGAAGACCGAGTCGAGCTTGTTGAAGGTGACCTCGTTGTCGGGCTTGGGGTACCTGTCGGCCGCCTTGCCGAGGTGCATCGCCGGCTCGGCGTTGTCCTCGACCTTCATGTGGCCGGGCGGAAAGCTGCCTTTGCTGGCGACGAGCATGTTGGCGACGATGCCGCCGCGGATCAGGCCCTTCGTCAACGGCTGCTTCATGTTGCGCGACTTGTAGAGATCCTTCTCGATCACCGAGTTGCGGATCGCCTCGTCATAAGCGGAGAAGTTGACCGAGTCGATGTCCTTCTTCAGCGACTCGACGATCGCTTCCGCCGCGTACATGCCGGCGTGCATCGCGTAGTGGATGCCGGCCAGCTCGGCGATGTTGACCATCCCCGCGGCGTCCCCCGCGACCAACATGCCGGGCACGGAGAAGCGCTTCGGCAGCGCCCAATAACCGCCCGAGGGGATCGTCTTCGCCCCCCAGCCGACCCGCTTGCCACCCTCGATGATCTTGGCGATGAAGGGGTGCTGCTTGAACCGCTGCAGCTCGTCGTGGACGCTGAAGGTGGCGTCGGTGTAGTCGAGGCCGACGACGAGGCCGAAGCAGACCTTGTCCTCGCCCATCGGGTAGATGAAGCTGCCACCGGCCTCCTTGTACTTGCCGCCCCAGCGCAGCGGCCAGCCGAGCGTGTGGATCACCCTGTCGAGCGGCTTCGGCACCTCCCAGATCTCCTTGACCCCGAGCTCCCATGCCTGCGGGTCGCTGCCCTCCCGCATGCCGAAG
>JASLJO010000269.1 GCA_030152505.1 Solirubrobacterales bacterium
CACCACATAGCGGTTCAAACCTCGACCACGGTCGGGGGGGTCCTGCGCAGGGCTCAGTGCTGGATGACCAGGCCGCTCACCGAGATCGGCAGGCTGCGCGACTCCGAGGGGCTGAGGCAGGCAATCGTCGCGTCGACCAGCCACAGCACCGCCCTGAGCGAGTTCTCGTCCTCGAGCGGCGGGCCGTCGATGACGACGAGCTCGTAGGCGGCGCGAAGGCCCGCGAAGGCGCGGGTGAAGGCGGCGGAGGCGAGCAGGCGCGGGCCTTCGGCCGTCGGTCGCCCAGCGACCACGCAGACCAAGGGCTCAGTCGCCCCGGCCGAGCCCGGCCCGGCGAGGACGACCGGCCTGAGGACGTTGGCGGCCTCGACCTGGCCATGCAGGTGCTCGTGCAATCCGGGGGCGCTGGCCAGGCCGAGCGCGTCGGCCAGGCCGGGTTCGAGCAGGTCGCACTCGAGCAGCGCCGTGCGGACGCCGCCTGCCGCGGCCGTGGCCGCCAGCCCAGCCGCGACCTCCCGCCGCCATGGCCTCTTACCGGTCATCAGCAGCGTGCGGTGCCCCTGCAACTCCTCGAGCAGGCTGCCAAACGCCTTCAGATCCGCACGCCGCAACGAGCCTATGCGAAGGTCGGGCGAGGATCGGGAGGGGATCTCCGCCAGGACTTTCACATCTTCTCAGGGGCCGAGATCCCGAGCAGGCCGAGCGAGGCCGCGATCGTGCGCTGGGTCAGCAGGCAGAGGCCGAGGCGCGAGCGCTCGACCCCCTCCCCCTCCGCGCCGACGACCTGGCAGTCGCGGTAGAAGGCATGGAAGTCGGCGGCGACAGCCGTCGAGTAAGCGCAGATGCGGTGCGGGGCTCGCCGCGCCGCTGCCTCGCGGACCTCGGCCGGGAATTCGAGCAAACGCTTGACCAGATCGCGCTCGGCCGGCTGCAGTGGCGTGCCGGGCGTCGGCGCACCGGCTTCCCCCGCCTCCCCCCCCGCTTTGCGGAGGATGCTGGCGATGCGCGCGTGCGCGTACTGCACGTAATAGACCGGGTTGTCACTCGACTCGCGCCGCGCCAGCTCGAGGTCGAGGTCGACGGTGGTGTCGTGGCTGCGCCAGAGCATGAACCAACGCGCCGCATCGACGCCGATGTCGTCGACCAGCTCATCGAGCGAGACGAAGTCGCCGCTGCGCTTCGACATCTGCGCCCGCTCACCCGATTCGACGATGTGGACGAGCCGCATGATCAGCGCCTCCAACACCCCGGGGTCGGTGCCCAGGGCGGCGATTGCGGCGCGCAGCCGCGGCGCGTAGCCGTGATGGTCGGCGCCGAGGACGTTGATCAGGTGCTCGAAGCCTCGCTCCAGCTTGTCGCGGTGGTAGGCGACGTCGGCGGCGAGATAGGTCGGCTCGCCGTCGGCGCGGACCAGCACCCGGTCCTTGTCGTCGCCGAATTCGGTGCTGCGCAACCAGAGCGCATCGTCACTCCTGTAGGCGTGACCGCGGCGCTCGAGCTCCTCGAGGGCGGCTCCGACCTCGCCACCCGCATAGAGGTCGCGCTCGGAGAACCAGCTGTCGAAGCCGACGCCGAAGCGGTCCAGCGTGGCGCGCACGCCCTCGAGGATCAGCTCGACCCCACGCCGCCCGACCGCCTCGCTGTCGATCGGATCGATCCCCTCCACCCGCATCCGCTCCGCCAGCTCGGTGACGTAGGCACCTTCGTAGCCTTCCTCGGGCAGGGGCTCCCCGGTCATCAGGGCGACGATCGAGGCGGCGAAGCGCCGCACCTGGCCGCCGGCGTCGTTGACGTAGTACTCGCTTTCGACCTCGTGCCCGACCGCCCTCAACAGGCGGACGAGGGCATCGCCGTAGGCGGCGTGGCGGCCGCCGCCGACGTGCAGCGGGCCGGTCGGGTTGGCGGAGACATACTCGACCAGGATCCGCTGCGGCGAGTCGACCGGGGCGGGGCCGAGGCTCTTGCCAGCCCCCCCGAGGCGCGCCATCGCCCGCCGGTACCACTCGTCGGAGAGGAAGAGGTTGACGAAGCCCGGACCCGCCACCTCGACCCGGTCGACGCTGCCCTCCGCACCCAGCTCACGCTCGAGCTCGGCCCCGAGGCGAGTTGCCACGTCGCGCGGCGCTTCGCCGAGCGGCGCGGCCAGCAGCATCGCCGCGTTGGAGCTGTAGTCGCCCAAATCGGGTTTTGGCGGCCGGTCGAGGGTCGGCTCGGGACCGATCGGCTCGCCGTCGCGCAGCACCCGTGCCGAGCGCACGACGGCGGCCCGCAGCTCGGCGATCGAGTCCGTTGCAGTCATGGCAGCATCGTATGAGTCCGGACGAGCGCAAGTACGCTGGCCGCCTCCATGCGCGCCGCCGTCGTCAGCGACATTCATGCCAACCTGCCCGCGTTCGAGGCCGTTCTCGCGGCGATCGACGCGGTCGGCGTAGAGGAGATCTGGTGCCTCGGTGACGTGGTCGGCTACGGCGCCGAGCCAGATCAGTGCGCCGATCTGGCCCGCGAGCGCTGCGACCTCTGCCTCGTCGGCAATCACGACCTCGCCGTGCTCGGCACACTCGACATCGCCGCCTTCTCCGAGGCAGCCGCGACCGCCGTCGCCTGGACGTGCGAGCACGTTGCCGAGCGCACTCTGGAGCTGCTGCGGGAGCTCCAACCGGCCGGCGAGCGGGCGGGGATCGGGCTCTTCCACGCCTCTCCCCGTGACCCCGTCTGGGAGTACGTGCTTTCTGTCGAGCAGGCTGCCGCCTGCCTCGACGTGCAGCGCGACCGCGTCACTCTGATCGGTCACTCGCACGTCGCACTCTTCTTCGCCCGGTCCTCGGGAGGCGAGCAGGGCGATGAGGTCCGCGGTGCCCAGTCGAGCGACGACACCCTGCTCGATCTGGACAGCGGCCAGTGGCTGATCAATCCAGGAAGCGTCGGCCAGCCACGCGACGGCGACCCACGCGCCGCCTGGCTCGAGCTCAACACCGACAGGGGGGCCGCCCGTTTCCACCGGGTCCCCTACGACACCGAGCGAGCCGCGGCGTCGATCGTGGCAGCCGGACTCCCGCGCCGCCTCGCGGACCGACTTAGGGTCGGCTCATGACTCGCTCATCCATGCTCAGGTGCAGGGAAATTCTGCGCCGGAAGCCGTTCTCTAGACTCGCCCGGATGCTTCGCGTCCCCCCACCGCTGCTCGCCCCGGCGCTGGCCGCCCTCGTGGCGCTCGGGCTCTCTGCCTGCGGCGGCGAAGACGCCAGGCTGCTGCCGGGGGAGACGGCGCGAGAGATCACCGCCAACCTCGACACGGTCAAACAGCTCGCTGGTGAAGGCGACTGCGTCGGCGCCGAAAGCGCCGCCCAGCAGGTCGGTGAACAGATCGAAGCGCTGGAAGGCGTCGATCCAAAGCTGAAGCGGGCGCTGGAAGAAGGCGCGGCGCGACTCGAAGAAGTGATCGCCGGCTGCGAAGAATCGAGCAGCGAAGCGATTGCCCCGGCGGAAATCCCGAGCGCACCGGAAGAAGAGGAAAAGGCGCCGAAGGAGAAGGAAGGCAAGGGCAAGGATGCGAAGCCGAAAGAGGAGAAAGAAGAAGCAGCGGAAACGCCCGGCTCGCCGTCCCTGCCACCACAGGCCAACGGGGAAGGCAAAGGCCTGGAAAACGGCAACGGGCCACCGCCTAAAGAGGAACAGCCGGAAGAAGCCCCGGGCGAAAGCACGTCCGGCGGGGTCGGCCCGGGCGCTCCGGCGGGGGGCGGTGAATGATGGCGCCGACCGCTCTCTCCGGACGCTACGAGCTGGGTGATCGCCTCGGCTCGGGCGGGATGTCGAATGTCTACCGCGCCACCGATCTGATCCTCGAGCGCACGGTCGCCGTGAAGATCCTCGCTGAGCACCTATCCGACGACGAGCGCTTCGTCGCCCGCTTCCGCCGCGAGGCGCTGGCGGTCGCCAAGCTGATCCACCCCATCATCGTCCAGGTCTACGACACCGGCATCGACGAAGGGCGCCACTACATCGTCATGGAGTACGTCGAGGGCCGTTCGGGGGCTCAGATACTGCAGCGGCAGGGCCCGATCGAGCCGGATACCGCGGCCGAGGGCGGCATCCAGGCCTGCGCCGGACTCGACTACGCCCACCGGCGCGGAATCATCCACCGCGACGTCAAGCCCGGCAACCTGATGATCGTCGGCGGGCCTGTGGGAGGCGGGCCGATGACGGTCAAGCTGACCGACTTCGGCATCGCCAGAGCGCTCGCGCAGACGCGCATCACCCAGGTCGGCTCGGTGGTCGGCACCGCCGCCTACCTCGCACCGGAGCAGGTCCGCGGCGAGGAGGCGACGCCGGCGACCGACGTCTACGCCCTCGGGGTCGTCCTCTACCAGTTCCTCACCGGGCGGCTGCCGTATGAGGGCTCGACCCTGGCGGAGCTGGCGGTGCGCCAGCAGAACGAGCGCCCGCTGCCGCCCAGCACCTACAACGACGCGGTCCCCGAGACCCTCGGCGGCGCCGTCCTGCGGGCGCTGGAAGGCGACCCGGCGCGCCGCTATGCCAGCGCCGACGAGCTGGCCGGCGGCCTGCACCTCGGGCTCCAGGGCGAGGACGTGACCCTGCCCCTGGAAGAGGGGGCGACCTCGACCCATGTCCTCGGCGGCGAGGAGGCGACGCGGCGCCTCGACCAGACCGAGCGCACCGAGCTGCGTCCGGCCTCACCGACCCGTCGCCCGGTCGCACGCGCGCCTCAGCCCGCTCCGGCGCCGCCGCCTCGGCCAGCCCCCTCAGCCCCGAGGAAGCGCGGCGCCTTCTCCCGCTTCGCCCGCTTCGTCATGGCGGCGGTCGCCTTGGTGCTCATTGCAGCTGCCGTGGCGACGGCCGTGATCGTCGCCACCGACAAGGCAACCGGCGTGCACGCGACGGAAGTCGCAGGCAACACTGTCGACAAGGTTGTGGAAGAAGTGAAAGAACTGGTCAAGAAGAACACCGAATAGGGGACGGTTGAGGGGAGGGCCGGGGGATGCCCTCTCGCTGGCTGGGTTTTCGCCTTCGAGGATGCGGCCGTCCGAGAAC
>JASLJO010000272.1 GCA_030152505.1 Solirubrobacterales bacterium
AATGCCAAGTCGTCGGCGCATCAGCAGCCCTTGCCGACAATGGCCCAGAGGACGCCATAGATCGTGACGTAGCCGATGGCGGCCAGGATGGACCAGACGAGGCCGCTGGCGCCGAACTGCGCGGCACGTGACATGGTTCCCATGCGGCCGATGATCATGGCGCCAATCGAGATGAAGCCGCCCCCGATGATCAACGTCGGCGCTGGCGCTCTTCGTCCTGCCGGGAGGAGGGACCAGCGAGCCCGAGCAACATGTCTCCTTCCACTCCCTCCCCCCCGGCTTGCACATCGGCGCGACCCTCGAGCCCCACGCCTACGGCACCGAGATCCACATGTACGTGAAGGGCGCCCCCTCCGGCACCCTCTGCCGGGTCTTCGTCCGCGGCCCCGGCGGCGTCCGCCAACCGGCCGGCTCCTTCCGCTATCGCTGGGGCGACGACTCAGATGCCGTCCTCAGCGCCGCCCTCGACCTCTCGCGCACGCGGGCGATCGGGGTGCGGGTGGGTGAGCGGACGTTCGTTGCTCCGGTCGGGGCGTAGGAGCCTCTCGGCCCCTACCCCCGCCCGCGCTGCCGATGCCGCCTGTGCTTCTTCGCCTTCCCACAGCTCGGCTTGACCACGGGGTTGAATTCGTCCGGGACTCCGTTTTGCCCGGTGAAGTCGGCGATCGCCCTCGAGGTCGAGGAGCAGAGGTTGCGGCTGTTGACGACCAGTCCCTTTTTGCCGCCCTGCATGCTGAGAATGAACCTGGAGACAGGAGCGTCGGGGACGGTTTCGAATGAGCTGCGGATGCCGCCTTTGAAGGAGTCGATGCGGCCGACGATGTCGACGTTGACGATCCCGTGCAGTGCCGCGACAAGGTCGGGCAGCTTGTGGTTGGAGGACCTGAGGTAGACGGGTCCTTCGACCGGCTCATCGAGGAGCGGCGTGAACGCTCTGGCGAAGCCGTACTGGGCCGCCTTCGGGCAGCCGCCTCCACTACCGCCGTTTGCGGCGTACTGGACCCTGGTGCAGATCGTGCGGATGTGGGACTGATCGAGGAATGCGGACTTCGGCAGGGTCACGGTCGCTTTGCCGACGTTGGCGTCAGTCGGTCTTGCGTTGACGACCGCTTTCAATGCCGGGTGATCGCCTCGCTTGGTGCCTCCGTGCAGCTCAATGCTGAGCTTCGGCTTGAAGCCGAGGCTCGAGCAGTTTGCGGCCTGGTAGCGGGTCCCGAGTCCCACCGGAACGTCATCGGCTGGGTCGAAGACGTTCAGGTAGGCGCCGAACAGGGTCCCTTTGGCGCTACTCGGATCGCAGGAGGTCGGGTTGATGATGAATTCGGGCTTATCGACGTAGACGCGCAGGTCCCTGACCTTCAAGACGATCCCTTTGAGGATGTGGGGGATCGGGTCTGAGTTCTTGCCGTCGACCTCGACTTCGGCCGTCTCGGGATTCAACGTCAGAGCCTCCCTGACGACTACGGTGCCGGCGTCGAAGGGTCCTGCAAGCGCAGGGGTGATCGATACGACGCTCAACGGATCGCCGTGGTAGGGGCCGCCGAGGTAGAGCTGGCCCGGTACGAAGGTGAGCGAATCCCCGACTCCCGCCCCTGCGATCGTGTGGCCGATCAACGAGTTGGCGGGACAGGAGGGGCTCGCCTTCTCCTGACGGCCGGTCTTGGTCCTGGCAGAGGCGATGTCTGCCTCAGAGCATTTGCCGACCCCGGCCAGCTTGCCCAATACCCCCGGCGGCAGGACAGAGGAGAACTTGGTCATGTCCTGTTCTCCGTCGTGGCGGATCAGCCGCATGTCGAAGGGGGAATAGGACTTGGCGTTGTTGTTGACCGAGCCCGCCTGGAACTCGGGGTGGAAGGGCGGGATGCCGCCGCTCGGGCAGGGGCCGCCGTTCACCCCTTTGGTGATCTGGAAGTCGGAAGTAACCGTCTTCGGGTTGTTCGGAGCGGCAGCGGGATAGAACTTCGACTCCACGGTGTAGGTACCACAGGCAGAGGGGCTGATCAGAGCAGCCCTCGCCCCTTCCTTGAAGTGGAAGTTGAAGTGACTGAAGGGCAGCTGCGGGATGTCTTCCAGCGTCGTCACCAGTTGTCCGGTTTTCGGGTCGGCGATCACCTTCAACGGCTTCTTGACGAGGATTCCCCTGGTCGAGTTGCGCAAGACCATGTAGAGGGCGATGTCGGTGTCGAAGGGGTTCTCAGCTCCAGGAGTGCTCGTCGTCGGGTCATCCTGCTGTGCGAGGTAGACCGAGCCGTTGATCTTTTCCTGACCAAGCAACGGCGTTTCCAGTTCGAGCGTTCCGACCTTCGAATCGGCCGGGCAGCCCTCGCCATCAATCGAGAAGGCCGTCTCCTTGGCGTACTGAGCCGGGGTGCAGAAGCCCAAGCCTTCGCCCACCGAGGGGTTGATCGTCACGCCCTCAGGCAGCGTGACGACCGCTTTCTCGATCAACGATTCGCTGATCGAGGTCGGGGCTTTGAGGCCGTTGTTTGGCATGTCGACGTTCAGGTCGAATGCGGTTCCGGTCTCGCCCTGGTCAGTTGAGAGCGTGGCTTCGGTTCCCGGGTCGAAGCTGAGCTTCTCGCAGCCGTTGACTCCGACCGGATTGCCCGCCGCATCAACGGGTTCGGTGCTTTCACTGATGAATGAGGAGGGCTTTTGCCAGGAGTTTGCGGTGAATTTCATGCTTAGCGGGCCCGAACAGGCGCTCGGCATCGTCAGCAGGGCGGTTTTGCTCTGCGGCACCGAGCAGTCGTTGTTTATATGGAAGAAGCCCTTGAACCCGCAGAGGCCGCGCCTCTTGTCGTGGCTGTGATCGGAGGGGTCGCCCCACAGATCGACCGAGACGCCCGAGAGGCTGCCGAACTGAGGGATGTCGAGCGTGTCGGAGCTGAGTCCGTAGTCGCCGTCGCTTCGCACCTTGCCGAGCAGATGGGCGAAGATGCCGAAGCCGCCGGCGTCGAAGCCGAACACGGCCGGGTGGCCCTGGGTCGGCACCATGTTGTAAAGGGGGGCCGTCAAATCGTTCTCGGCGAAGCCGAGAATCGTGTTCGCGGTGACGTGGACGAGGCCGATCGCCGAGGCGTCGGGGCAGGGGTTTTTCCCAAGGACCGACCCGACCAGCTGCGCCTCGGTGCAGCGCACCGGGGTCGCTTCGGGGTTGATCACGAACCCGGCCGGCAGATCGGCGGTGATGCTCTTCGGGCTGCCGGTCGGGTTGCCTTTCGCTTCCAGGTTGAACTGGGCGCCGATCCGGAACTGGTAGGGGTGGGAACCAGCCCGTCTCTCCGGACCCCCGCCGCCGTCGAAGATGTTCGCTTCGAAGGCCTCGAGGCCGAAGGGGGCCGGCTCGGTGCTGACCTTGGTGACCATGCTGTCTGAGGCCCCAATCGCGTCCCCGCCTGAGATCGTCACCCGGTTGGTCACGGTCGCGGGTGCGTCTGGGGCAACGTCGACCGGCACCAGCATGTAGAGCTGCTCGCCGGGATGGATCACGCTGGCGGCGGTGCAGCTGACCGAGGTCACGTCGCAGGTGTCGAATCCGGTTGCTTCGCTTTCTTCATCATCGTTGATCATCAGGAAGAAGGGTCCGAAGCCCGGAGGATCGGGGTTGAGCGTGAGACCTTCGGGCAGTTCGTCGGTGATCGTGAACGGGGCTCCGCTGGTGTCCTTAGAGCCGACGTTGGTGGCGACGACCGCGTAGATCGCTTCGCCGCTACTGCCCGGCAGGAGGTTGGTCGGCGAGAGGGTCTTGGTGGAGATCTTCCAGGCCGGCCCGGCCGGCACCGCTCCGGCGCTCGCCGGCCCGCAGGCGGCGGTGAGCGCGATCAGGGCGAGGGTGAGAAGCGCTCGCTTTGCCGAAATCACTTGGAACCTCCACGGTTGTGGTGACGTTTGTGCTGTTTGGGCGCCTTGCGGCACCTGACCTTGCCCTTGCGCCTCACCTTGCGCTTGCCCTTCGGGCATTTGCGCACACTGGAGCGCGGATGCGCGTTGCCGATACGCCGGAAACTCGGCCCGCACCCCGACGGGACCGAGCGGATCAAGGGGGTGCGCGGAGTTGGGTACCTCTATGCGGTCCCGCGTCAGCCGCGCAGCCGGTGAGGCGTTGATGCGTAGTCTCTTCCTCAAGATCTTCCTGTGGTT
>JASLJO010000070.1 GCA_030152505.1 Solirubrobacterales bacterium
CTCCCGGCGCGAAGAACCAGAGATGCACGCTTGGTCGCTCCGCGCTCAAGGCACTCCCTGACTGCGTTCGATTTCTTCGATCAGCGAGACCGCCTCCGAGCGCGAGCGCACGTCGTGCCCCGTCACCGCTTCGCGTCGCCGGCGGGCGAGCGCGGCGGACTGCACCGGGCTGGCGTAGCGCTCCTGGTAAAGGTGGATGCCGAAGGGGAGCTCATACGGCAGGCCGCGGTAGAGGGCGACCCGGCCGCTGTCGTCGGTGCCCAGGAACCATGCCTGGCGGTTGCCGTACCAGGCGCCGAAGGCGATCGCCACCAGGACGACAAGAACGACAAGGACCTTGGCGGCGGTGCGCAGGCCGTGGCGCGGTCGCCTGGCGCCGAGCTTCTCGCGCCGCTTCCGGGCAGCCTCGGCCGCCGCGCGGCGGCGAACCTCGGTCGCGGTCAGACCCGCCTCCTCGGCGGCGGTGCCAACCAGGGTCGCGTCCTCGGGACGCTCCCCCAGCGGCGCGGTGGCGTCGGCGAGACGGAAAGCGAGAGCGGTGATGTTGTCGCGCCCGCCCGCGGCGTTGGCCTCGTCGACCAGCGTCCGCACCGCCTCGCGCATCGAGCCGGCCTCCGAGAGGACGGCGGCGATGCGCTCCTCGCTGACCATCGTCGTCAACCCGTCGGAACAGAGCAGGAAGACGTCGCCGGGCGCCGCCGGCACGGTCTGCAGGTCGACCTCCACCTCGGGCTCAGGGCCCAGCGCGCGCGTGATGATCGAGCGCTGGGGATGATCCTCGGCCTGGGCATCGGTGATCTGCCCCTTGCGCCGCATCTCCTCGACCAGAGAGTGATCGCGGGTGAGCCGTTCGAGCCCGCCGCGCCGCAGGCGATAGGCACGGCTGTCGCCGACGTGGCCGATGCCAACCTCTTCGGTGCGCGCATCGACGATCGCCGCGGTGATCGTCGTCCCCATGCCAGCCCGCGACGGATCGGCGCGCGCGAGCTCGTGGATGCGCCGGTTGGCGCCCTCGATCGTCTCGCGCAGGAAGCTCTCCGGCGGCACCTCCGGCAGGTCGCGGTCGAAGGCGTCGGCAGCGGCCTTCGAGGCGACCTCGCCGGCCTGCGCGCCGCCCATCCCGTCGGCGACGACGAAGATCGGCGCGCGGACGAAGAGTGAGTCCTCGTTCTCGCTGCGCTGGCGGCCGGTGTCGGTGCGGAAGGCCTGGTCGTCGACTCGCAGCACTAGCCGCCGCCCCTGTTTCGGCGCATGCTCCGCGCCGGAAGAGTCAGATGTGCACCGTCGCTCCGCATGCGCCTCACTGGCCCGCCTCGAACTTGAACTCAGTGTCGCCGATGCGGACCACGTCGCCGTCGATCAGCTCCGCCTCTCCGTGCAGCTCAGCGTCGTTGAGCAGGGTGCCGTTGGTGGAGCTCATGTCTTCGACATAAGCGTGTCCCTCGCGCGAAAAGATCCTCGCGTGCAGGCCGGAGGCATAGCGGTCCTCGATCCGCAGGTCGGCCTCCTGCGAACGCCCGATCGAGAGGCCGCCGATCAGGTCGAAGCGCTCGCCCTCGCGCAGACCGCCGCCGCGCAGCGCCACCAGCCAGGAATCGTCGCCGCCCGCCGTGGCCTCGTAGGCCGGCACCGGATGGAATCCGGTCGCATCCGGTGCGGGCGCGACCGTGCCCCGCAGGTCCTTCAGTGCGCTTCGCGCGATCCAGAACAGGAACAGGTAGAGGACGGCGAGGAAGCCGAACTTGAGGGCAACCGAGATCGGTTCGTAGTCCACGCCAGCACCCTAATGACGGGCCCAGATCGTCGCTGGACCGCCCTCACTGCTCCACGTCGAAACGGAAGGTCGTCGTGCCCAGCGTGACCTGGTCGCCGGATTTCAGCCGGGTCGAGCCGACCCGGCGGCCGTTGACCTTGATCCCGTTGGTCGAGCCAAGGTCGGCGATCGTCCACTCACCGCGTGGCGAGCGGCGCAGCTCGGCGTGGTGGCGGGAGATGTTGGGGTCGCGCAGGACACAGTCCGCGTCGCGCGACCGGCCGATCGTCGAACGCTCGCCGTCGAGCACGTAGCGCCGGTCGTCGACGGTGACGATCGCGCGGCTGGTCACCTCAGCCCGCCGTGAGGGACGGGGAGGCGCCTGCGTCGCCGGCTCCCGCACGGCCGAGTAGACCATCGTGTGGCCCTCCTCGCCCTGACTCGGCGCGTCGCCCTCGTGGGCGGGGGGCTTGACCATGCGCGGCTGGATGCCGAACTCTCCGAGGCGCAGGCGCTCGTCGGTCTCGAAGGCGACCGTCGGCCGGGTCAACAGGTCGTAGCTGCGCCGGCGAGCGTGCTCGAGCAGATAACCCGAGAGCTCCTGCTCGAGCGAGCGCTCGTAGCCCTCCAGGCGGGTGCGGTCCTTGGGCGAGAGGTAGACCGTGTACTCGTTGGGGACGTAGACGCGGGCGACGCCGGCGGTCTTGTGAGCGTCCATCTCCTTGGCCAGCTTGCGGGCCAGCTCGACCGGCTGCACCTCGGAGCTGAAGGCGCGGCTGAACACCCCCTCGACCAGGCCTTCGATCCGACTCTCAAAATTGCGCAGGACGCCGATCGGAAAATCCTAGAGGGGCGACAAACCGCACGCGGTAGAGGTTAGAGCCGCCATGCGGGTCAAACCTCTACCGCGCTGCGTGTCTTTCACGGGAGGATGACTCCGTGGCCCAGGGCGAGCCAGGCGCCGAGCATGGCGGCGGCAACGAGGGCGCCGGTACGCAGGCCGAGCGGGGCGCGGGCGCCGGGACACTCGTCGGTGAGCAGGTCGAGTGAGTCCTCGATCGCGCTTCCCAGCTCATCGAGGGTGGGCCGCCTGCCGGGACGCGACTGCAACGCCGCGTCGATCGTGTCGCTGAGGTCGCGCGGCAGGTCCGGACGCAGCCGGCGCAACGGGCGGGGGCGATCGCCGATCGCGCGGGCGGTGGCGGCGGGGGTGGCGCGGCGGTTCGGGTTCTCGCCACCCCAGCACTCATACAGCGTGAGGGCCAGCGAGTAGACGTCGGCCTCGGGCCCGGCGGCGTGGCCGTCGGCCTGCTCGGGCGACATGTAGGCGAGGGTGCCGACGACGTCGCCCGGAGCGGTGAGCGAGGCGCCGTCGGCGAGGCGGGCGATGCCGAAGTCCATCAGCTTGGCGCGGAATTCCCCCTCGGGGGCGACGACCACGTTCTGGGGCTTGATGTCGCGGTGGACGACGCCGCGCGAATGAGCGTGGTCGAGCGCCTCGCACAGATCGGCGCCGACCTCGCCGACCTCGCGGTCGCTGAGCACACCTTCGCCGCTGAGACGCGCCAGGGTCGAGCCCTCGACCAGCTCGGTGACGAGCAGCGCGTTGCCGTCCTCCTCGCCCATCTCGTAGAGGGTGACGATGCCGGGATGGT
>JASLJO010000251.1 GCA_030152505.1 Solirubrobacterales bacterium
AGAAGAAGCCGTTGTCGGAGGTGAAGAGGATGTAGGTGTTGCGCAGCCGGTGCAGCTGACCCAGGGTGTCGACGACCTCTTTCACCCCGTCGTCGATCGAGCGCAGCGACTCCAGCGCCTTCTCGTAGTAGACGCGATAGGTGCGCTTGTCGTTCGGGGTCAGGTGTTCCGCTTCGCGGATGAAGCGGGGCTTGTCGCTGACGTTGCCCTCATCGAGCCCTTCGGAGCGGTCGTGGGGCAGCCGCGCTCCCTTGAACCAGTTGTAGTGGCGGGGGGCCGGCTCGGGACCCGCGGGCTTGCGGAAGTCGCCGTGCGGAGCGGTGTAGTCGAGCTGCATGTAGAAGGGCTGTTCGGGTGCGCTCGCCAGCAGTTCTTCCCTGGCCATCCAGTTGAAGATGTCGGTCTCGTACAGGCAGGGCCGCCCTTCTTCCGGTGCAAAGGGGCAGCCGCCCGGGTCGCGCTGGACGTATTCGCGCGGTTCCCAGGTGCCGGAATCGCCGTAGGGTTCGCTGATCTGGCCGTTGTCGTTGAGCGTGTAGCCATAGAAGTAGTGGTGGGTGTCGGCGTTCAGCACCGTATGCCAGGAGTCCCAGCCGGGCGGCACCGTGGTGCCGTTGTCGTACGGTTCGTCGCCATAGCCGTTGAGGAACTTGCCGATGTGGATGGTGTGGTAGCCGGCGCCCTGCAGCCAGGTCGCCAGGTTGTGGCTGTAGGCGGCGCGGAAGGAGAAGCCGTAATAACCGCCGTTGGGCTGGACGTTGCCCTTGACTCCGGTGTTGTGGGCGTAGCGGCCGGTCAGCAGGCTGACCCGCGAGGGGCAGCAGAGCGGATAGGAGACGTAGTAGCGGTTGAAGGTCATGCCTTTCCCGGCGATCAGTTCGAGCGTGTTGGGCATCGCTCGTATCTCGGCCGCCCCGGGGAAGGGGCTGAAGGAGGCGTAGAGCTCGTCGAGGGTCTGGTCGTCGGTCTGGATGACGACGAAGCTGGGCGGTTCGGGGTTGGGATCGAGCGGTGGTTCTTCGGCCTCCACCGCGCCTGCCTGAGCGACGCCCAGCACGAGGGCGCAGAGCAGGGCAAGCAGCAACGCGGCCGCAATTGACAGGCGGCCGCGCGACGACATTCGGCTGTGGCTGACTCGGTCCATCGATTCGGAGACGCCGCGGGCGACTAAGGTCGAAACCACCACCCAGCGGCGAAGTTGCGAAAGCGGAACGCTAGAAGACGACTAGGACGCGCCCAGCTTTTTCGCCGCGTCGCGGAAGTTCCTCACCGTGGCGCTGGGCGCTTTGCGACCCTCGAGCTTCTCGCCGTGGCGGTTGACCCAGATCACCGGCACCTTCATTTTCAGCAGCGGGGCGACGTCGGTCGTGTAGTTGGAGCAGATGTGGACCCAGCCTTTTTTGCCGCCGATTCGCCGCGCGCACTCTTTGAAGTGGACGGGGTCGGGCTTGTAGCTTCGCACCTGCTGGGCGGTGACGACCAGGTCGAGTTCGGTGCGCAGGTGGCGGCGGGAGATGCCGAGCAGCTTGTCGTCGATGTTGGAGATGATCCCGATCTCATAGCGTTTGCCGAGCCGGTCCATCGCCGCGTTGGCCTCGCGGAAGGGAAGCCAGTAGGCGACGCTGTCTGGCAGGAACTGGGCGCGCGAGGGCTCGATCTCCCAGCCGATCTCACGCGCGACCTTGACGATCGTGCGGCGCAGCACCTCGGCGTAGAGTTCGTAGGAGCCGGCCATGATTTCGGCCTGCACTTCCATGAAACGCGCCAGGAAGGGCCCTTCTTCGAAGCTGAAGCCGTCCTTGGCCGCCTCCTTCTTGCAGGCTTCGACGATGCCCTTCTCCCAATCGATCAGGGTGCCGTAGCAGTCGGTGGTCACCCAGGTGATGGATTTCAAGGCGGGGAGGGCCATGCGAGCGCGGCATCTTATGTCACCGGACTGTGACGCCGCGTCGTGCTGCGGAATCTGGATAGGCTGCCCGCCGCGCCTGGCAGGGGCACAACGACATGGACCTTCTCGAGTATCAAGGCAAGCAGCTTTTCGCCGCGCACGGCATTGTCGTGCCGAGCGGCGAGGTCGCCTCCACGGTGGAGGAGGCGGTCGCGGCTGCAGAGCGGATCGGCTACCCGTGCGCGATCAAGGCGCAGGTGCTGATCGGCGGTCGCGGCAAGGCGGGCGGGATCAAGATCGCCGCCGATCGGGCTGAGGCCGAGCAGCACGCCGGCGCGATCCTCGGCATGGATATCGTCGGCCCGCACGGTGAGGGCCCCTTCCGGGTGGAGCGGGTCTGGGTCGAGGGCGGCTCTGACATCGCCGCCGAGTACTACGCCTCGGTGATCCTCGACCGCGGTGAGAAGAAGCTGCTGGCGATGGTCTCCGCAAAAGGGGGCATGGACATCGAGGCGGTGGCCGAGGAGGATCCGGACGCGCTGGTCAAGGAGCACATCGACCCCACCCGACCCTTCACCGCCGCCGAGGCGCGGCCGATCGTTGCGGCCGCCGGGCTGGCGGAGGACGCGCTTGACGAGGCGGCCGAGATCCTGGCCAGGCTCGCCGAGACCGCCCAGGCCGAGGACGCCACCCTGATCGAGGTCAACCCGCTGATCGTCACCGCGGCTCGTGAGGTCGTCGCGCTAGACGCCAAGGTCACGATCGACGGCAACGCGCTCTACCGCCACGAGGGGTTGGCCGAGCTCGACGCCGAGTCGATCGATGACCCGCAGGAGGCGATGGCGCGGGAGAAGGGCCTCACCTACGTCAAGCTCGACGGCAACGTCGGCATCCTCGCCAACGGGGCCGGGCTCTGCATGTCGACGCTCGACGTCGTCGCCCAGGCGGGGGGCGCACCGGCGAACTTCCTCGATGCCGGGGGTGGCTCGAAGGCGGACGCGATCGTCGACGCGCTCACGGTCATCACCTCCGACGCGAAGGTGACCGCGATCCTCTTCAACATCTTTGGCGGCATCACCCGCTGCGACGAGATCGCCAAGGGCATCGTCGAGGCCTCTTCGCAGCTCGACCTCGGCGTGCCGCTGGTCGTCCGCCTCGACGGCACCAACTCCGAGGAGGGCCTGGCGATCCTCGCCGATGCCGGCCTGGACAACCTGCACCAGGAGACGACGATGCTCGGCGCCGCGCAGAAGGTCGTCGAGCTGGCGGGGGCGAGCGGCTGATGTCGATCATCATCGACAAGGAGACGAAGCTCGTCGTCTCCGGCCTGACTGGCCGCGAGGGCTCCTTCCACGGGCTGCGCAACCAGGCCTACGGCACGCACCTGGCCGCCGGCGTCACGCCCGGCAAGGGCGGCCAGGACGTCGAGGGGGTGCCGGTCTTCGACTCGATCCGCGAGGCGGTCGAGCAGAAGGGCGCCAACACCTCGATGATCTTCGTCCCGGCGCGCTTCGCCGCACCGGCGATCGACGAGGCGATCGAGTCGGGAGTCGAGACGGTGATAGCGATCCCCTCGGTGATCGCGATCACCGTCTGCACGCCCGACTCGATCGCCTCGTCGATCGCCGGCGCCGCGAAACGGGCCGGGACGAAGATCATCGAGGTGTTGGCACCCGCCTCCTCGACGGCTTCGGAGATCTTGTCGAAGACCGGAGTGCCCTCGACGTCCTGGCCGCCCTTGCCGGGCGTGACCCCGGCGACCAGGTCGGTCCCGTAAGCCTTGTTGCGGAGCCCGTGGAACGAGCCCTCGCGCCCGGTCAGCCCGGAGACGACCAGTTTCGTGTCGGTGCCGACGATGATGCTCATCTCAGCCCGCCAGCTCCACGACTTTGCGCGCCGCGTCGAGCATCGTCGTCTCCTGGTGCATGTTCGGCAGGTCCGCCTCGGCGAGGATCTTCAGGCCCTGCTCGGAGTTGGTCCCGTCGAGACGGACGACGAGCGGCAAATCGAGGCCGATCTCCCGCGAGGCGGTGACGATCCCGTTGGCGATCTCGTCGCAGCGGGTGATGCCGCCGAAGATGTTGAAGAGGATCGCGCTCACCTTCTCGTCGG
>JASLJO010000189.1 GCA_030152505.1 Solirubrobacterales bacterium
CGGCCATCACCCCGGCGAAGACGAGCGTGACCCGCAACCGGATCGAGAGGCGGCTCAGCGTCCTCCGTCCTTTCGCAGTCGGTAGCCGGCGCCGCGAACGGTCTCCAGCGTTTTGACCCCGAAGGGCACGTCGATCTTCCGTCGCAGGTAACGGATGTAGACCTCGATCACGTTGGAGCGGTGCTCGAAGTCGTACTCCCAGGCTTGGTCGAGCAGCTGCGTGCGGGTCAGGACGTGCCCTGGCCGCCGCATGAAGACCTCCAGCAGGGAGAACTCCTTGGCTGAGAGCTCGATCTCCTCCTCGCCGCGCCAAACCTGATGGGTCGCGGGATCGAGCCGCAGGTCGCCGACCTCGATGACGGACGGGCGCTCGATCTCACCGCGGCGGACCAGAGCCCGCAGCCGGGCGAGCAGCTCTGCGAAGGAGAACGGCTTGGTCAAGTAGTCGTCGGCGCCGCCGTCCAGCCCGGCCACCCGATCCTCCAGGGCACCGCGGGCGGTGAGCATCAGCACCGGCGTCCAGACTCCCTCGGTGCGCAGCCGGCGGCAGGTCTCGAAGCCGTCGATGCCGGGGAGGATCACGTCGAGGACGATCGCGTCGTAGCTGGACGCCCGCGCCATGCCGAGGGCCTTCTCGCCGCTATCGGCGACGTCGACGGTGAGGCCCTCCTCGCTGAGACCCCGCCGGATCAGAGCCGCCATCTTCACCTCGTCCTCGACAACGAGCACGTTCATGCGAATACAAGATCCCAGAGAAGATGAATGCCAGATGAGAATCCCTGCTCTCATCTGGCATTGAGAAAGCGACGCCAGCATCTTTGTGATTAGGGTAGCCGAATTAGGTTTACCTAAATCGGCTACCATCATCAGGAGGCATTGGTGAGTTCAAGATCAAAGTGGCGCCTGTGCGCCCTTCCACTGGGCGTTCTACTGGCGGCACTCGCCGTCGGCTGCGGCGACGCTTCATCCGATTCCAAGGGATCGCTGACTCTCTACAGCGCCCAGCACGAACCGATCACCGAAGCGTTCGCCGAGGGCTTCGAAGAATCCAACGGCGCCGAAGTGAAGGTCCGCTACGGCGAGGATGAGGGACTCGCTAGCCAGATCGAGCAGGAGGGCGATGCCTCCCCCGCTGACGTCTTCCTGGCCGAGAACACGCCGCCGCTGGAAGCTCTCTCCTCGAAGGGCCTGCTGGCACAGGTCGACTCCGCGACGCTGGATGAAGTCCCCTCGCAATACAGCTCGCCGAATGGGGAATGGGTCGGCGTCGCAGCCCGCGAGACGGTGCTGGTCTACAACCCCGATCTGATCGCCGAGGATGAACTGCCGGCCTCGATCCTCGACCTCGCCAAACCCAAATGGAAGGGCAAGCTGGCAATCGCCCCCTCAGAGCCCGACTTCATCCCGATCGTCAGCGCGATCGAGAAGCTCGAAGGTGAAGCGGCGGCGAAAAGCTGGCTCGAAGGCTTCGGCGACAACGCCAAGCGCTACAACGACAACGAGGGGATCATCGCCGCGGTCGGCGACGGCCAGGTGGCCGCCGGCATCGTCAACCACTACTACTGGTTTGAGGCGGCCGCCGAGGAAGGCAAGGACCAGATTGCCTCCAAGCTCCACTACTTCGGCAACGAAGACCCGGGCGCGCTGATCAACATCTCCGGCGCCGGGGCACTGGCCTCCAGCGACGAGCCGGATCTGGCTCAGGAATTCCTCGCCTACATCGTCAGCGAGGAAGGCCAGGCCACGATGACCGAGAGTGGCGATTGGGAGTACCCGCTGAACAGTGCCGTAGCACCGCCGCCCGGGCTGAAGCCGTTCGACACTCTGGAACCGCCGAACGTCACCCCGGCCGACCTGGGTGATGGCTCGGAGCCGTTGAAGCTGATGCAGGAAGCGGGCCTGCTCTAACGGATGGAGGCGGCAAGCACCAGCCGAAGCGGCGTCGCACCAGCGGCGTCGCTCGGCTGGGCGCGGCGGGGCCGCGGGCGCCCGCCCGCGGCCCTTCTCCTCCTCTCGGGCACGATTGCCCTGCTGGCCCTGGCGCCGGTCGGCTTCCTGCTAGACCAGACGCTCTCGAACGGCTGGGAGGAAGTCGAACGGCTCCTCTTCCGACCGTTCGTCGGCGACCTCCTCACCAACACGGCCCTGCTCGTCTTCGCCGGCACGACGGTCTGCACCGTGCTCGGGGTCGGCGTCGCTTGGCTGGTCGAGCGCACCGACCTCCCCGGCCGGCGTGCCTGGGCGGTACTGGCGGCGTTGCCGATCACCGTCCCGGCCTTCGTCACCAGCTACAGCTGGGTCTCGATCACCCCAGCGGTGCAGGGCTTTGCCGGCGCCGCCACGATCGTCTCCCTCGCCTACTACCCGTTGATCTACCTGCCAGTGGCGGCCGTGCTGCGGGGGATGGACCCGGCGCTGGAAGAGAGTGCCCGCTCGCTCGGGATGGGGCCCTGGCAGACCTTCTTCCGGGTCACCCTGCCGCAGACGCGGATAGCCCTCCTTGGCGGCATGTTGCTCGTCGCCATCCACATGCTCTCCGAGTTCGGCGCCTTCGCGATGCTGCGCTTCCAGACCTTCACCACCGCAATCTATGACCAGTACAAGCTGAGCTTCGACAGCGCGGCCGCCTCGATGCTGGCCTCGGTGCTGGTGATCCTCTGCTTGATCCTGCTCGTCACCGAGCTTGGCCTGCGCGGCCGCGGACGCTACGCCCGAGTCGACTCGGGCGCGGCGCGGCCAGCGCCCCCCGCTCGTCTGGGTCGCGCCAAGTGGGCAGCCCTCGGCGGCTTCCTCACCCTGACCGGCCTCTCCCTCGGCCTACCCCTGGCGACCCTCGTCTACTGGATCGCCAACGGCAGCTCGGCAGGCGTCGACCTCGGCGCCCTGCTCGGCGCCCTCGGCACCTCGCTCGAACTCAGTCTCGGAGCCGCGGCACTGACGACGCTCCTCGCCCTGCCGATCTCGGTCCTCGTCGTGCGCCATCCGAGCCGGACCGCGACGGTGATCGAGCGCGCGACCTACCTACCCTTCGCGCTGCCGGGGATCGTCATAGCCCTCGCCCTGATCGTGCTCTCACTCCACCACCTGCCCGCCCTCTACAGCACCACCCCTCTCTTGATCGTCGCCTACGCGATCCTCTCGCTCCCACTGGCCCTGGTTGCCACCCGTGCGGCTCTGGCCCAGGCCCCGCAGATCCATGAGGAGGTCGCCCGCTCACTCGGATCGAGGCCGCTCGTGGCGATGGTCCGCGTCACCCTGCCGCGCATCCTCCCCGGCCTCGGGGCGGCCGCGGCGCTCGTCTTCCTCGCCACCGTAACCGAGCTAACCGCAACGCTGCTGCTGGCGCCAATCGGCACCGAGACGCTGGCAACGCAGTTCTGGGCGAAGGCCTCGACCCTCTCCTACGGAGCGGCCGCCCCCTACGCTGCCTTGATGGTCGTGATCTCCGCCGCTCCCACCTACCTGCTCGCCCGCCGCCTCGGCGGAGTCGTACGGCCCCCCGAGCGATGATGAGCCCGGCCGCATCTCTGTCGGTCAAGGCGCTGTCGAAGTCCTTTGGCCACAACCCGGTCCTCGCTGGCCTGGACCTCGAAGTGTCCGCCGGTACCCTGACCGCCGTCCTCGGCCCCTCGGGCTGCGGCAAGACGACCCTGCTGCGGATCGTCGCCGGATTCGAACGCCCCGATCGCGGCGAAGTTCGGCTCGGCGATCGCCTGCTGGACGACAGCCGGGCGCACCTTGCCCCCGAGCGCCGCGAGATCGGCTTCGTCCCCCAGGAGGGCGCCCTCTTCCCCCACCTCGACGTCGCCGCCAACATCGGCTTCGGCCTGCCGCGCTCCGAGCGGCGCGGCGGCCGGGTCGGGGAGCTGCTTGAGCTCGTCGGCCTACGCGGCCTCGAGCGGCGACTGCCGCACCAGCTCTCGGGCGGCCAGCAGCAGCGCGTCGCCCTGGCCCGCGCGCTGGCACCCGAGCCGGGGCTGGTCCTGCTCGACGAGCCTTTCGACGCTCTCGACGCCGGCCTGCGAACCCAGGTGCGCAGCGAGGTTCGCGCAGCTCTGGCCGAGGCCGGCGCCACCGCGCTCCTCGTCACCCACGACCAGGAGGAGGCGCTCTCGCTCGCCGACCTCGTTGCGGTCATGCGCGATGGGCAGATCGTCCAAGCCGCCGATCCGCAGACGCTCTACCGCGACCCGGTGGACTCCGAGGTCGCGGTGTTCGTCGGCGATGCCGTATTGCTCGAAGGCCGCCTCACGAACGGTTTCGCGGAGACCGCCCTCGGCAGGCTGGCGACCCGGGGCGCGGAGGGGCTCACCGGCACCGCGACGCTGATGCTGCGGCCAGAGCAGATCCACTGCCACGAGGCCGACGGCGAAGACGGCGCGCTCGGGCGAGTCCACTCGACCGAGTTCTACGGACACGACGCGGTTGCCCGTGTCGCGCTGGGCGAAGGCGGTCCCGAAATCCTCGCCCGGGCCGCAGGTCACGTACTGCCCGCGGCGGGCCAGCAGGTGCGCCTCACCGTTGAGGGCACCGCGATCGCCTATCCCGTCACCGCCATCGGCCCAGCCTCTGCTTCCGAGCCCCTGGTGACAGCCGCAACGGGGAATCTGGCCGCGGCGCCCTAAGCAGGGGCCGCCACCGTCGTCAGCGGATAATCGAGCTCGGCTATCCGCTGCGGCAGGTCGACGTGCAGCCAGTGCGAGATGTGGCTCGGCGGCGTCTCGACGATGATCTCCGAGTAGGCGTTTGCCTCGAGCTCTTCGATTACGTCGTCGTAGGCGTTAGGGCTGTTGGCAACCCGTCCGGCTACCGCGGCGCCGGCCTGACCCTGGATCTGGGGGAGCGCCTTTGCCAACAGCGCGGCCCCGTCGCTCCTATCGGGGCTGTTGCGGTCAAAGGCTAGGTGGTCAGGATTGGGAACCAGAACGACAAAGCGGGCAGCGCCCTTCGCCGCGCGCTGGCGCACGGCGTCGAGCAGCGCAGCGGTAGCCTCGACCTTGTTGAGGACGACGAGCACTGCCGGCGTGCCATCCGCGGCCGCAGCCGCCGGCAACGACCCGGAGCGGATCACGTCGCGCTTGGAGACCGCGAGGAAGATGACGAGCGCCAGGATCGCGCCGAGGAAGACGAAGGTGGTCACGTTGGTCCCGAGGCCGAGACCGCCTTCTTCGGCCGGGGCGGCGAGATAGTCGCCGATCGAGGCGCCGAGTGGCCGGGTGAGGATGTAGGCGAGCCAGAAGGAGAGGATCGCGTTCATCCGCAGCCCGAAATGCAGAACGGCGATTACCGCGATTGCTCCGGCGAAGACGCCGAGCGCGCCGAGGTAGCCGAATTCGAGCTGCTCGGAGAGGTAGTCGCCGACCGAGGTGCCGAGCGCGAAGGTGAAGAGGATCGCCGCCCAGTAGAACGCCTCGCGGCGGGTCGTGTAGATCGTGTGGACCGAGAGCGTGCGCTCGCTCGCGTACCAGGTCGCGAAGGTCACGGCCAGGGCGGCGGTGAAGATGATGTTCGTCGTCTGCAGGGCCACACCCTGTTCGGCCAGGTTGTCGGTGATCAGGGTGCCGACGATGCTGAGCAGGACGACGGCCAGCCAGTAGATCCCCGGGACGTACTTCCGTGCCCGGAACTGGAAGACGAGGACGCCGATCAGCAGTGCTCCCGTGACGTAGCTGGTACCGCTGAGGCCGAGGCCGAGGTTTTCGTTCAGGTTGTCGGCGGCGGTCTCCCCGACCGTGGTGCAGAGGACCTTGATGATCCAGAAGTAGAGGGTGATCTCGGGGACCTTGTTCAGCATCCTTCTGCCGAGCGAGGCGGCCGAGTCCGAGGGAGGAACGGTGGCGGCTGGGTACGTCTGCGCGGAGGTCATGGCGCGGCACAGTGGAGGAGGGTGATAAACCACAGATGAGACGAGTGCCGTTCTCACCGAACTTTTAGGGACGCCGGCCGGAACCGTGCGCCTCTCATCTGGGCTCAATCGCGCGGCTTCGGCGTCTCCAACGGAGACCTGACCCTGGTCGTGAACGCCTCGACCGCCTCGACCGCGCAGGCGAGAAAGACCGAGATTGCGAAGCTTGCCTCGGCACCGCTCATCCCGCCAACCTAAGCTGGATGGACGATGCGTCGAGGGTTCAGGTGCCCGCTGGGTTGGGCTTCACCCGGCGTCGCCTGTCACGCGGGGTCGCGGCAGAATGTCGTCGCGCACGAGTAGAGCGGCGGGCATCTCTCAGAGTCTCGGCGAGATAGGCGCTCATCACCCGGTAGGTGTTGTCTTTCCTTTGCATGAGGCGACCGTAGAACGACCACCTGTAGGAGAGATTGGAGCCACCTAATTGTTGTGTGAGAGAAACGAGCCTCTCATCTGGCTTTCA
>JASLJO010000207.1 GCA_030152505.1 Solirubrobacterales bacterium
TAACTATTCAAATGAGATCAAGTGATATGACTACCCGCTCTATATGTGTGTGACTTAGGAGGAGAACATGCGGGTACTTCTTGAGGTTCGGTCCGAGGAACCAAGCGGGGCCTCGCTCGCCGCCACGGCCGAGATGGCCGAGCGGCCATTTGACCTGGGCGTCCTGGCCGCCGCCGGCCTCGAGGTCGACCAGGCATTCCCGGCGGTGGTGGTCCCCAAGCCCCGCGCGAAGGCCCGCGGCGCGATGATGCTGGCGATGGGGCACGTCCCCGAGTTCTCCTTCGAGCCCGAGGAGGTGTCGTACCTGGTCAGGGGCACCGTCCCGGACGAGGAGGGGCAGCAGGCGGTCGTCGCGGAGTTGCTCTCCCGTCCCCAGGTGAAAGGCGTCTTCTCCGACCCGGTGATCGCCACCAACCCGGCCTGCGGCGGCGATCCGCCCGTCGGCGGGACGGCGGAGGTCGAGGGAAAGCTCGACGTCACGGCGTTGCAGCAGGCGGGCATGACCGGCGCCGGCGTCCGGATAGCGATCGTCGACACCGGGGTCAACAGTGCCTATCTGAGCGGAAGGGGCATGTCACAGACGCTCGATGCGGCCAACAGCTTCACTCCGGCGGGCGTGACGACCACGCCGGGCAACCACCCGGTCCACCACGGGACGATGTGCGCATACGACACGGGAATCGCCGCACCGGAAGCGGAATTCCTCGACCACGCGGTGCTGCTCTCCAAAGCGCACGGACAGACCGTGATGGAAGGCCTGCTGAGCGACGCGGTGCGCTCGTTCTCGCAACTGCGTGCGCTGCGGCTCGCAGAAGAGGACAGGCCGCTGGTCGTCAGCAACAGCTGGGGCGTGTTCGACCCGGCGTGGGACTTCCCGGTGGGGCATCCGGGCAACTACACCGACAACCCGACGCACCCGTTCAACCTGATCGTCGCCTCGCTGGAGAGCGCCGGCGCCGACATCCTCTTCGCCGCCGGAAACTGCGGCGTCGAATGTCCAGACGGGCGCTGCAGGCTCCCGTCCGACCCGATCTGCGGCGCCAACTCCCACCCTTCCGTGCTCAGCATCGCCGGCATCGACACCAACGACGACCGGGTCGGGTACTCGTCCCAGGGTCCCGGGAGACTCAGCCCCGAAAAGCCCGACGTCTGCTCGTACACCCACTTTCTCGGCTCGGAGGCGTTCGGCGAAGGGGAGCCCGACAGCGGCACCTCCGCCGCCTGTCCGGTCGCGGCTGGGGTGGTGGCGGCCGTTCGCGGCAACCACTCGCCCAGCCGGCTCTCGCCGATGCAGGTGCGCGCCCTGGTGAAGAGGACGGCGGTCGACCTCGGCGGCCTTGGCTTCGACCACGACTACGGCTGGGGTGCGCTGTCGCCGACGCAGCTGATCCCGGCCTTGCCGTAGTTCGCCGCCTCGCGGTCGAGCCGGCACCGCACCCGAGCTACGATGAAGGCCATGCCGAAGGTAATGGTCACGCTCAAGCTCGACCCTGAGCACGCCTCGGTCGACGACGTCCGTCAGTCGCTCGGCATCGGCGCCGAGGAGATCGATGACGACTTCGGAGTCATCTCGGTCAGCCCCGAGAAGAGTCTCTACGCCGTCCTGGTCGAGCCGGAGACCGCCGATCGCGTCCAGGGCACCGACGGAGTCGAGGGCCAGTTCTCCAACCCCAAGATCGAGCCCTTCGGGCCACCGCAGAGCTCCGCCTAGGCAATAGGCGCACTTTGCGCCGATTCAAAGCTGCCCTCGCTTCCAGGCACTTCAATAGACGGGAGCGACGGGACTCGAACCCGCGACCTCCGGCGTGACAGGCCGGCGCTCTAACCAACTGAGCTACGCCCCCGAGGGATGGGCGATGGATCGCCCGGCGGGGATTATCTCAGGGTCGCTGGATTTGCAGGTTGAAGGCTCCGGCGAGGCGGTGGGCGCGGACGGAGACCCGGAGGCGGGACTGGCCGCAGACGGTGTAGTTGAGCCGATGGCGGAAGCTGAGGCCGTGGCGGGAAGTGCGCAGGACGCGGCCCGCGGGGTTGAGCAGGCTGAGGCTGTAGCGCGGATGGTCGGGCGGTCGCAAGCTCACCGTGCCGTCGAGCGGTGTGCGGAAGGTCCGCACCGCGGCCCCATCCTGGCGCGCGGGAACTCGACCGCGCAGCTTGAAGGCCGAGCGGCCTGGCCAGGGATCGACCACATCTTCGCGGATCGCCTGGAAGGCTCCGGCGTCCGGCCTGAGGCTGCGCACCCAGCGCCAGGGCACTTCGCTTTCGGGGAAGCGCAGGTGGGCGTAGCTCTCGGCAAAGGCCTCGCCGGGGTCGCGGAAGTAGTGCAGGCCCTCGTTGCCGGGAAAGAGTGCGCCGGCGCGCGAGCCGCGACAGACGTTCTCATAGCTCGACCAGCGTGCGGTGCCCCAGTCGAGCGCCGCCGGGAAGGGCGGCGGGCTTTCGCGGTGGCGGGCCAGGTGGTGCCCATACTCGTGGGCGAGGACGAATTCGCGGCTCGCCCCTTCGGCGGCGGGCGTAGCATCGCCGCTGAGCACGATTTTGTTCTCTTCGCCGTAGTAACAGGCCTGGGCGCCGTAGCCGCAGTCGAATTCGATTTGGCCCGGGGTGTCGAGCTGGACGGTGAGCAGTTCCATCTCGTCGCCGTGGAGCAGGGTGCCGAGGAAGTCGGCGATCTGCTGAGAGGCGGCCGCGGTGCAGCTCGCCTGGCAGGCCGGAGTGATGGAGATCGCCACCGTTTCGCCGCTGCCGTCGTCTATCGGGTAGCGGCTGGACTCGGCGGCAGCCGAGATTCGCGCCGAGCCGACGCTCGGCGTATCGATCACCGTGTCGCGGCGCACCTCTCCCCGCGCCGGTGCGGCAAGGAGGAGGATCATGGCCATGCCCGCAAGCGCCCCCGCCGGGCGCTTGCTCAAGGCGCGGGCCCCGGGTCTATCTCATAGGCCTTTGCCGAAGACGAGGCTGAGAGCGGGCGGCGCGGCGGCAATGCGCGGCTGGCCGTCGCGCCGCCCCCTCGCTTCGCCCGGCGACCCGCCCAGCGCGGACGTACCGGGTCGAAGTTGGGCAACGAGCTCCAGGTCATGGCGTCGAGTGCACCCACCGGACACTTGTCGAACTGCCGCCGACAGCGGGCGGGGCGGCATCCTGTCCGGCCCCGCTCGGGGCGGCGGAGGCGATGCGCATGTCAGCCGTCAGCGCCATCACGATTACGATCGCCGGGAGCACCGGGCGGAGCCCTGGCGCCGGGGTGCTGCCGGCCCTCACGTCAACTCTCGACAAGGTAGCTCGGTTGGTGCTGGAGTGCCAACCCTCGATCCTCCATACCGGTACCGAGTTCGGGATGCCATGTCTGGCTCGGCATCTCCGGCCCTTCTCGCAAAACCGCGATACTTGGCGATGCATTGATCGTCGAGCGGACCGAGAACCCGATGTGGCTGTCGAATGCCTACCTGGTTGTGGACGAGGCGAGCGGCACGGGCGTGCTGATCGACGGCAACGACGAGCTCGAGCCGCTGCTGGAGCGAGCCGAGCGCGACGGGATTCAGATCACCCATGTCCTCGTCACCCATCCGCATGGCGACCACGTCGCCGGCCTCGCCGAGGCGCGGCGGCAGCTCGGGGACCCACCGCTGGTCGCCCACGCCGAGTGCGCGGCCGAGCTTGAGGACGAGGTCGCGGTGACGCTCGCCGACGGCGAGACGCTCGACACCGGCGGCCTGCGGATCGAGGCGATCCACACTCCCGGCCACGCCGCCGGCCACCTCGCCTTCCTCGTCGACGGCGCCGACGTCTTCACCGCCGACGTCCTCTTCAAGGGCACGGTGGGTGGCACGATGGCGCCGGGCGCAAGCGGCTTCAACGACCTGAAGGCCTCGGTGATGCGGCTGATGGAGCTACCTCCTGAGACCCGTGTCCATCCCGGCCACCGTGAGCCGACGACGATCGGTGAGGAGCGGGAGTCCAACCCCTTCGTGCGGATCTGGCGTGGCCTCGAGGAGACCGGCGAGGAGGAGGTCACCGTCTGGGACCGCCCGGCGACGCTGAAGCTCTGGGCGCCCGACTACGACGGCGGCAACAAGGCCTGGATCGTCTTCGCCGACGACGGCCTCGAGGCGATCGTCGGCGGCTCGCAGGTCGTCCGTCCCTGACGCTGGGCGAGCTCTGATCGGGCGGAATCGCCCGTCCCCAGGCATGAATCGCACCGTCCGCAGCCCTCACGGACGGATATGCGATAGGAGCAATGGACGTTTGGCCTGAGACTCCTGTCCGTGGCCGACATCAAATCCTTCTTCTTCGACTGGTACCCGGTCTTCGGCGTCATCTTCATGTTCGGCCTGCTGATCGTCTTCGTCACGCTCCTGCGCGGCACCCTCGGCGCGACCAAGCCGGAGACGGTCAAGGCGAGCAAGACCGAGCCTGTGCTCTGGGAGGAGGTGCAGGGGGTCGACGCCGCCAAGGAGGAGCTGATGGACGTCGCCGAATGGCTGCACGACCCCAAGCGCTTCGAGGCGCTTGGCGCGCGGGCCCCGCGCGGCGTGCTGCTCTTCGGCCCGCCGGGAACCGGCAAGACGATGCTGGCGCGGGCGGTCGCCGCGCAGGCCGGCGTCGACTTCTTCTCGGCGTCGGGCTCGAGCTTCGTCGAGATGTTCGTGGGGAGGGGAGCCGCCCGCATCCGGCGCCTGTTCAAGGAGGCGCGAAAGTCGGGACGAGCCGTCATCTTCATCGACGAGCTGGACGCGGTCGGGGGGGCGCGCAGCGGCGGTGGTGGGGATGGCGGCTCGAGCGAGCGCGAGCAGGCGCTGAACCAGCTGCTGGTCGAGCTCGATGGCTTCGAGAAGGACCCGGGGACGGTGATCGTGATCGCCGCCTCCAACTACGTCGACAAGCTCGACAAGGCGCTGCTGCGGCCGGGTCGCTTCGACCGACAGGTGCTGGTCGCGCCGCCCGACCGCAGGGGCCGCGAGGCGATCCTGCGTGCCCACGCCAAGGGCAAGCCGCTCGGCGCCGACCTCGACCTCACCGACGTGGCGCGCAAGACGACCGGGATGACCGGCGCCCAGCTTGCCAACGCGCTCAACGAGGGGGCGATCATCGCCGGGCGGGCAGGGCGCGGTGCGATGGCGCGCGAGGACCTCGACGAGGCGCTGCTGCGCCAGTCGGTGGGCTCGCAGCAGGCGCGGCGTTTGACGCCGAAGGAGCGGCGGATCGTCGCCTACCACGAGGCCGGCCACGCGCTCTGCCGGGGGCTGCTGGGGCTTGACCCACCGGAGATCCTCAGCATCGTGCCGCGCGGGCCGGCGCTCGGCTTCGTCGGCCACTCGCCGCAGGAGGACACCTACCTCAAGTCGCGTGAGGAGCTGCTCGACGAGCTGGTCACCCTGCTGGGCGGTCGCGCCGCCGAGGAGGAGGTGATGCAGGCCTCCTACTCGGGAGCGGTCGATGACCTGGCCCGGGTGCACATGGTCTGCCGCCAGATGGTCGCCGAGTTCGGCATGGGGGTGGCGCTGGACGCAAACGGGGCACCGCCGATCGCCCTTCCGACGGGCGACTACGCACTCTCCGACCGCACCCGCCGCGACGTCGACGTGGCGGCGATGACGCTGGCGCGGGGGGCTTACCAACGGGCGCGAGAGCTGCTCGCCGATAACCGCGAGTGCCTCGACGACCTCGCCGCCGCCGCGCTCGAGCGCGAGACGCTCACCCGTGAGGAACTCGACGAGATCTTCGCCGCGCACGAGCTGCGTGTGAAAGAGCGGATGGACACCGTGCCGGCAGGCGTCGTCCTCTCGTCCGAGCCGTCGACGCCGGAGTAGAATTTCCGCTCGGCGATGGTTGAGCGGGACGAGGAGCACTACTTCCCACCCGGGCGCTCGATGGCGCGACGGGTACACGGCGAGCGCTCGGTTGGGCTGCTCTACGGCCAGCGGGCGCTGTTGATCGGAGCACTGGAACCGCTCACCTACACCGGCACGATGCTCGAGACCCGCTCCGGCGACCGGCCTTTCGAGCGGCTCGCGCGCACGGCAAAGGTCCAGGAGACCGTCTTCCTGGGGACGCGAGAGGAGGCCGACGAGGTCCTTGCCCGGGTCGGGCGGCTGCACGAGACCATCAGGGGCGAGCTGCCCGAGGCCGCGGGCCCCCATCCCGCCGGCACCCCCTACTCGGCCTTCGACCCTGAGCTGATGCTGTGGACGATGGCGGTGATCGCCGACTCCGGGCGGGAGATGTACGAGACGCTGGTGCGGCCACTGGACCCCGACGAGCGCGAGCGGCTCTGGCAGGACTACGTGCGCTTCGGCGAGCTCTTCGGCCTGCCGCGCAGCGAGGTGCCCACGAGTCACGTCGAGTTCAAGGCCTGGTTCGACGGCAAGCTCGCCGCGCCCGACCTGCAGGCGACCCCACACGGGCTCGAGATGGCGCCCCTGGTGGCCTTCCGCCAGCCGGTACCGCTGCCGGCCCGGGGCAATCTCGTCGTCCAGAACCACATCATCAAGGGGACGCTGCCGCCCCGCGTGCGCGAGATCTTCGGCATCCGCTGGAGCCGCGCGCACGAGGCGAGCTTCCGCGCCATCGCCGCCGCCAGCCGCCTCACCCACGATGCCTTTCCGTATCGGATGCGCCGTGGCCGCAACGACGTCTTCTTCGATGTCGTGACGAAGGCCGAGCGGCAGCGCGGGGGCACCGTGACGCCGCAACTCCGCGTCGACGCCTCCTGAGCGCCGTGCCGTCGCCTATGCACCCATAGTGACCTCCAACCGACGGCACGTCCGCTGGTGGGCGATGCGGCCCGCGCAGAATCGCAAGCCGGCCACCTATCGCTGCCCCTTCTGCGGGAACCACCTGCCGGCGCTCAGCGAACACGTGCTGATCGCGCCGGAAGGCGACAGCAGCCGTCGCCGCCATGCTCACACCGAGTGCGTCCTCGCCGCCCGCAAGGCGGGCGAGCTGCCGACCGAGGACGAGTGGCGACGCACCCAACCGCATCCGCCCTCGCTGTGGCGGCGGCTGCGGGCACGGCTCTCGCGTTAGGCGCTTCCGACTTTGCCCACCCCATGGCGGGGTAAAGGTCGGAAGCGCTTCAGGACGAGACCGAGAAGCGGGCGCCGGCGCGCGCAAAGCGATCGAGGCTGGCGGTGCCGAGCGCGGTCGCGGGCGTGAGGCAGCCCGCTCGCTCCGGCGTGGCGCCATCCTCGCTGAGCAACAGGCCGACCTCGCCGAGGATCTTTGCGGTCGCCAGATAGCCCGGGTGCCCGTCCGCGTCGACGTCGACCCGAACGTGATGGCCGCCGCCGGTGCGGGCGTCCACGGCAACCTGCCACGACCACTCCTCGAGACGGCTGCCCGAGGGTCCGAAGCCCGAGGACGGGAGGATCCGGCGCAGCAGGTCGGCAGAGCGCTCCCGCACGGACGGCCGTGCTCGGGTCAGGGCGCGGAAGCCCGCCTGCGTCGCCGAGAGCGCGCCGGCCGCCGCGTAGCGCAGCGGCAAGCTCGCGGGTCCGCCGGGGATTCCGATCCCCTCCCGAAAGCGCAGTGGCTCCGGGCTGGCGCCGCGCTCGGCGGCGATCAGGGCCGCGGTCCGGTGGATCACCGCGGGGTTGATAAATGCGATCGGCGTCATCGGCGCAATCGCTTCGCCGCGCCCGTTGAAGCGCGGGGTGAGCTCGATCGGGCTGCGGCGGCGCACCGCGGCGGCGAGGTCGGGGTCGGGGATCAGCGCCGCCGGGTCGGCGATGTCGGTGGCGCCCTCCCCGCCGAGAGCCTCGGCCATGCTCTGCAAGGTTCCGCCGGAGATCAGGTCGGCTGGGCCAAGCCGTCCGGCGGGTTGCTGGGTGGCGACGTCGAGGTCGACATCCGACAGCTCTTCGTTCCAACGCTCGCGTGCGGTCTCGGCGGCGAGCAGCACCGCCAGATCGGGCGGCAGCGCCTCGAAGCCGCTGACCTGGACGACCTTGGCCCCAGCCGCGGCCGCCCGCTCGTGGACGGCGTCGATCATCTGCCGCACGAAGGGAATCTCTCCGGTCAGGTCGACGTAGTGGCAGTCGCCCCCGACGCAGGCCTCGATCACCGGCCTGCCAAGGATCGTGTAGGGGCCGACCAGGTTGAGCACGACCCGGGTGCGCGAGGCCATCGTCGCCAACGAGGCCGGATCGGCGACGTCGGCGATGATCGTCTCCGGGGCCTTGACCCCGATCTCATCGAGGACACGCTCGAGCTTGTTGGGGTCGCGCCCCGCAACCGCCCAACGAGCCCCCACCTCTCCCGCCCGTTCGGAGAGGTAGGCGGCAACGCGCCGTCCGGTGACGCCGCCGGCGCCGAAGACGACCACCGAGAGGTCCCGCTCGCTCATCGATCGTTCTCGACGCGTGCCTTCAACTCGCCGGGGCGGGCGTTGACGAGCATCGCCCGGGCGGCGGCCTCGACCGGCCCGCGGATGATCATCCCCAGCACACGTCCGGGGTCGCCGTCCAGCGTGTAGGTCGCCCGCGTCCGATCGCCGCCGATGTCCTCCAACTTCCAGGACCCCTCGACCGACTTGAGATCGCCCTTCTCCTGGACCCACGAAAGACGCACGGGAGGCTCGTAGCTGAATCGCACCTGCGTCTTCACGTGCCTGACCTTTATGTCGCTCTCGCTCTCCACCAGAGTCGGACGGCCGTCGCTGTCGTTCTCCAGCGCCGTGACCCCCACCAGGCCGCCCTGCCAGTCAGGTGCCGCAAGCACGTCCTCAACGATCGCCCAGACCTCCGCGATCGGAGCCTCGATCTCAGCGCTGGCGGTGCCGCCCATGTGTGCCACTAATTAGCCTCCGACATCTCCGCAGAGGCTAGCGTCCCAGCTACGAGCAGCGCCCGCGGAGACCCTGAGGTCGGGAGCAATGGGATGGGCGGTACTGGGCTCGAACCAGTGACCTCCTGCTTGTAAGGCGCTCGGCTGGATTCTAGAAGGGCGGCGGAAATCGGCCTGGGTGCAGGGGATTCGTGGGCTGGGTCAGGAGCGGCGGTCCGGCCGAATACGCGGGGATATGCGCCGATTTAGCCCGTTTCGGGCACTCGTGGCGCCCGAGTGCCCGAAACGCGCTGGCGGTGACCCATGCCGTGTGCCCACCCCGGGCCTCATCTACCGCCTAGCTGGCACCATACGTACGTGCGCAAGACCACCGTCTACATCGACGATTCCCAGGCTGAGCGCCTAGGCCGGTTGGCGACAGCGAGCGGTCACAGCCAGCCGAGCTGATCCGCGAGGGCGTGGAGCGAGTGCTCTCCGAGGCGCCGCCACGCACCTTCCGCGGCATGGGCAAGGGCCGAAGCGGTGGCGGCGAAGATCGGCACTGGGATGCCGACGACCTGCACTGCAAGACTCGGCACCGTCGATGACCTGATCGTCGATGCCGGCACGCTCTTCGCGTAGGCCGATGCCGACAACCCCGAGCACGAAGCGGTTGTCGCGCTGTTCGAAGGCGAGCGAGGGCAGCTCATCACCTCGCAGGTGGCGGCCGCCGAAGCCGACGACCTGATCCTCACCCGGCTCGGCGTCGAGCTCGCCTTCCTCGACGATCTCGCGGCGAGCACCTTCGTCGTCGATTGCCTCGATCGCAAGGAGCTGGGAGTGGCCCGCGACCTGGCGCGTCGCTACCGGGACCTCGAGCTGGCTTGCCGACGCCTCGCTTGCCGTGCTGGCTGACCAGCATGGGACAGATCGGATCGCCAGCTTCGACGAGCGCGCCTTCCGGGCGATGACGCCGTTGCGCGGCGAGGCCTTCACGGTCCTCCCCGCCGATTCGTAGCGCCAAGTGCTCGCGACGCGCCTCGAGCAGCGATCGCTAAGTCGCCGGCACACCGTGCTGGATGCCTTCAGCGCGAAGCTCGGCGATAAGGCGGTCCTCATCCGAGACATTGGCGTGACGTACAAACTTCACATTCGTGAACACGCTCTCGTTGAGTGCCCCGCCGTAGTTGAAGGTCGCTCCCCGCAAGGTATTTGGGCCACGAGCCCTGTACCAGCGCCCCTGTGGCTGGTCCGGCCTGACACGCGTTTTCGCAAATACCCGCCTCCCCGCGTCATCATTCGACTCAAAGCCGTAGATCACTTCGAAGACGCCGTCGGCTCGCTCAATCGGATCGGATATCGACTCTGCTTCAAATCGCCGCTGATAGTTCTCGTCGAGCCCGTAGGCGAATATCTGGGTGCCCCGAACCGACTGCTCGACGTACCAGATACCGAGATATACCTTCCCCTCGTTGATGGAGGTGTAATGCCAGTATCCGCGCCAGTACCGCTCGGGGGCGAGATAGACGGACATCAATCTGTCTGAGCGCGACACCGCGCCATAGCATGCGACCAGAAGGAGCTTGAAAAGCCCGGCGGACGTGAGGAGGGTTATGGGAGCCGAAAGGGCTGGCGAGAAACCGATGATGTCCTGCGTCCACTGATAAGCAAAGATCCCATAGGAGAGAACAATCCCGGCTAGGATGATGGTCAATCGCTCGTAGCGCGCCTGAGTCATTCGGTTAGACGGACCGCCATCTCACCGGCTTCCGTAAAGCGTAGGCACTTTCCGGATCCATCCAGGTACCAATAAGGCTGTCGTACAGCAAATCGAAGCCATGCTTGACGTCATGGACGAAGTTGAGGACTGCATCGAGGGTTGACGAGCTCACCGTCGCCTCAAGCTCATTCTCAAGCACGTCAGTGGCGACGGCACCGTGATCAAGAGCCTCATCCTCGCGGGCATGGTTTGCGAACGGAACGAACAGCTCTCGAGGCAGTCCGTTTGCGTCGGCAAGCCCCATAAACGCATTCGCGCTCGACTCCGCCGGAGCATCGTTCATCTCCAGAAAAGAGAGTGCCGCCGCCAGAGCCACCGGGGCTTGCGTTGCTGACTGATCGAGAAAGGCGAGTAGCAGTTTCAGGGCCGGGGAGGGCGAGCTGTTAATTACGCTCTCAGCTGTAGCCCCCAGGTGGGCGGCAAGAGCATTCGCCATCGACTCGTAGTGAGGTCTCTCCTCGGCGGCAAAGTCTGCAAGTACTTGAGCTGCGGTGGAGTCCGAGAGTTGTATTGCCGCCCGCGAAATGATTGCTGGGAACCGATACGTATAGTGGCATATCTCGACCAGCAGTCCGAGGGCAAGCGCCGGTCGATGGACATCGTCGGCCAGCAGGCCAAAGATTGGGTGTATCAACGAGTGTCTCTTCCACATCGTTGCGCTGTCCTGAATCAAGCGCACAGAGAGAGTTCTTGCCACATCGAGTTCCTGCTTCGTTCCATTAAGTTCGTGTGGAGAGAGCAGAAGGCATGCTTGATCGATCCGATCGATGAATTCCTCAACGAGAGTCTCATCGCATTCGAGTTGGCTGGCTATGTGACGGGACGAGCGGCCCTCTCGCAACAGATGCCATGCGGCTACTGGGTCAAGTGAGCCGTCGGTTGCTACCTGCAGCACCCTACGGCCACTGAAAACCACCATCTGCGAATCGCCAGCACGCAGTGCAACCACCTGCCTGACTCTCCGCTGTAATTGGTCAGGCTTATGCACGACCCTCCCCGACACAGCGGGTGACGCTAGCTACAGGCCGGAACGTTGCCAGCGTAGCTTCCATCGAGAAGGGCCAGCGCCGACTCAAGTGAGATCTCCCGGACCTCGATCGGTGATGCCGAGGCCTCTTCTCTGTCAGTTGCCACGCGCTTATCGCCACTAGTCACAACGTTCTCAAACTGCCCGCCCATGATTCCGGATGCTAGCAAGGAAGGCTTGCGCTAACTACCTGCGCCTGCCATTCGAAGGCAATCGGATCAGAGGCCCCAAATTCGCTCTTCATCAGCTTCTCCGCGATGTCGAGTACCTCTTCATCACGACGTCTCAAGGCTGGCTCATCGGGCAAGCCGAGAGCGCGTCGATAGGCGACGTAGCTGCTCGCATTATCGAAGCGTGCTGGAAAATCAACCGTCGCGGTCCCATCCGTCTGAAAGCCAGCTTCACGCAGGAGCACCTCCACCTCTTCAGCCGGGACCGGCTTAATCGGGGGTAGCCCTGCCTCCTGCCTAGCTCTGGAGAGCAGGTCCAGCTCTAGATAGCCATCGCCCCAGAAGGCAAGATGGAGATGGCCGCCATTGACGAGAACTCGGGCGCATTCATCGAGGCTCGGTCGGCTCGTATGCAGGTATCCGAATTGACTGACAACCGAATCGAACGTCCGGTCATTGAACGGAAAGCGCTGCTCATAATCCATGATCTTGGTCTCCATCGTGTGGTTTCCAGCC